>JBDSBD010000144.1:0-3394 GCA_039921765.1 Burkholderiaceae bacterium | reverse complement strand
GCAGATCGAAAGCTTGGCCGGCATTATGTTTCCAAACTTGCGTGTTGACGTACTAGGGCCTGTCAACCCTCCGACGAGCCTGACAGGCCCTAAAATCACGGGCCCTGCACGAGAGAGACCCCATGGACGCCCAGAAAGAACTCGACACGCGCGGACTCAACTGCCCGCTGCCCATCCTGAAGGCCAAGAAGGCGCTGGCCGACATGCACAGCGGCGAGGTGCTCAAGGTCGTTGCCACTGACCCTGGTTCGATGCGCGACTTCCAGGCCTTCGCACGCCAGACCGGCAACGAGCTCGTCGAGCAATCCAGTTTGAACGACGAGTTCTTTCACTATCTGAGGCGCAGATAGGCCCCAGGGTGGTTCAAATTTCCACCGTCTTCAAATACTCCCGAAACCCCGGCCCCAGCACCGGGTGCTTGAGCGCGAGTTCCACGTTGGCCTGCAGGAAACCTTCCTTGCTGCCGCAGTCGTAGCGCTTGCCTTCGTAGCGGTAGGCAAAGACCTTCTCGCGCCGCAGCAGGCCGGCGATGCCGTCGGTGAGCTGGATCTCGCCGTGCACGCCGCGCGGCTGGATCGAGATTTCGTGAAACACGCCCGGCGTGAGGATGTAGCGCCCGGCCACACCCAGGCGCGACGGGGCATCCGCAGCGGCCGGTTTTTCGACGATCCGGCTCACTTCCAGCAGACGGTCGCTCACCGGGGTGCCCGCCACGATGCCGTAGCGTTGGGTCTGCTCCTCGGGCACCTCCTGCACCGCGAGGATCGAGGCCCGCCATTCCTCGAACTGCTCGACCATCTGTTTCATGATGGGCGGCTCGCCGACCATCAGGTCGTCGGCGAGCAGGACCGCAAACGGGTGATTGCCCACCAGGCGCTGTGCGCACATCACGGCGTGACCGAGGCCCAACGCCTGGGCCTGGCGCACGTAGATGCACTCCATGTCGTCGGGCTTGACGCTTCGGACCACATGGAGCAATTCCTCCTTACCCGCCTGTTCGAGGGCTACCTCAAGTTCGAAAGTCATGTCAAAGTGATCCTCGATCGGGCGCTTGTGGCGTCCGGTCACGAAGATCATCTCCCTGATTCCTGCTGCATAGGCCTCTTCGACCGCGTACTGAATGAGTGGTTTGTCCACCACCGGCAGCATTTCCTTTGGTTGGGCCTTGGTCGCCGGCAGAAAACGGGTGCCCAATCCGGCTACGGGGAAAATCGCTTTGTTGACTAACATTTACTTACAATCCCTCGACAGTGAAGGTTCATTCTGGCACGAGGCCTAGGCCGGCCGTGTCGGACAGCATCTCGAAACGTTGGCATCAAGCGCATGGATCTTCTGATCGTCGAGCCGCTCGAAGCGGAGGTGATGGAGTGGCTGAAGGCGCGCTACACGGTGCGCTACGTGCCCGAACTCGCCTCCGACCCGCGCGCGTTTCGCCAGGCGCTTTACAACGTGCGCGCGATGATCGTGCCGCCGTCCGTCACGCTCGATGCACAGGCCCTGCACTACGCGCCGGTGCTGCGTGCGGTCGGTCGGGTCAGCGCGGGTGCCGAGAACATCGACCTCGATGCCTGCGCGCGCGCGCGCGTCGAAGTCGTGCGCAGCCTCACCGCGACTGCCCAGGCCGAGGCCGAGTTCATGATCGGCGCGCTGCTGTCGCTGTTGCGCCGCGTGCCGGTGGCGGGCGCCGACGGCATGCTGGTGGGCCGCGAGCTGGGCGGTGCGACCGTGGGGCTGATCGGCATGGCGCCCGCGGCGCGCTCGATGGCGCAGCTGCTCGAGGCCTTCAGCTCCAAGGTGGTCGGCTACGACCCGTCGCTGCACGCGAGCGACGGCATCTGGGAGCGCTGGAAGGTCCGGCCGCTGGGCCTGCGCGAGTTGCTCGAGCAGTCGGACGCGGTGTGCGTGCAGCTCAATTACTTCAGCCGCTACCACGGCCTGCTGGGTGAGCGCTTCCTGCCGTTCTGCAAGCCCAACCAGGTGATTGTGAGCATCGCGCATTCGGCGCTGTTCGACGAGGCCGCGCTCGCGCAGGAGCTGGAAAGCGGACGCATCGCCGCCGCCTGGCTCGACAGCCTGGAGCCGGGTGCGCTCGACGCAGGGCGGCCGCTGTTTGGCATCGAGACCCTGCAGATCACACCGCGCGTGGCCAGCACCACGCGGGAGTCGCGCCTGCGCAGCGCCTGGGCGGTGGTCAAGCGCATCGACGAGCTGCTCGGCGGTGCGCCCGCGCCGCTGGCCTTCAAGCCGACGACGCCAGCTGTGCCGCTTGATCTTGCAATCGAGCCAGAGTTGCCGTGAAGCCGGCCACGCGCTCGCGCTCCTGAGCCACCACCGCCGCCGGTGCGCGCGCCACGAAACCGGCGTTGCCGAGCTTGGCCTGGGCCCGCGCGATCTCGCTCTGCAGCCGCGCGATCTCCTTGCCCAAACGCTCACGCTCGGCTGCCACATCAACCTCGACGTGCAGCGCCAGGCGCGCCGCGCCCTGCATCGCCACCGCGGCGTGGCGCGTGGCCTGCGCAAAAGCCGCGTCGTCGGTGAAGGACTGCACCTCGGAGAGCCGGGCGAGCGCCTTCAGCAGCGGCGTCGCCTCGTCGACGAACCCGGCCTCGCCGATCACATACAGTGGCACGCGTTGCCCGGGTGGGAGATTCGTTTCGCTGCGCAGCGCGCGGCAGGTGCCGACGACCGCCTTGAGCCGCGCGACCCAGGCGTCGGCGCTCGCGTCGATGCGCTCGAGCTGGGCCTTCGGGTACGGCGCGGTGACGATGCTCGCGGCTTGCGCGTCGTGGCCTGACCCATCGGGCGCCGCCGGCATGCGGCCCGCCGCCGGGGCCACCGTTTCCCACAGCTCGGCGGTGATGAAAGGCGCGATCGGGTGCAGCAGGCGCAGCACGGTCTCGAGCACGCGGATCAGGGTGCGGCGCGTCGCGCGGCGCTGCGCCGGAGTGCCGGTCTGAAGCTGCACCTTGGCGATCTCGATGTACCAGTCGCAGTACTCGTCCCACACGAAGGCGTAGATCGCATTGGCGACGTTGTCGAGGCGGTATTCGGCAAAGCCTCTTTCGACCGCGGCCTCGACGCGCTGCAGCTCGCCGGTGATCCAGCGGTCGGCGCTCGTGAAGTCGAGCGTGCCCTCGGGTCCGCAGTCGTGCCGGCATTCGACCAGGCCGCGTTCGACCTCGTCGAGCCCATCGACCTGCATCAGGACGAAGCGCGTGGCGTTCCAGAGCTTGTTGCAGAAATTGCGGTAGCCCTCGCAACGCTGGGTGTCGAAGTTGATGTTGCGACCCAGGCTCGCGAGCGAGCAGAACGTGAAGCGCACCGCGTCGGCGCCGAAGCCGGGAATGCCCTCGGGGAACTCGGCCGCGGTGTTCTTGCGGATCGTCGGCGCGGT
>JBDSBD010000143.1:0-11752 GCA_039921765.1 Burkholderiaceae bacterium | reverse complement strand
ACTGGCCCACGATCGGCGCCCTGACCGGCCTGTTGATTCTGACCAAGGGCGTCGAGGCGAGCGGCGCCGTCCATCGCACCGGACGGAGGTTGATCGGCTTGATGACAACCGAGCGCGCCGCGGCGTTGTGCCTGGTGTGGGCCGCCGCGCTGCTGTCGATGCTCCTCACCAATGACGTTGCATTGTTCGTGGTCGTTCCGCTCACGCTCGAGGTGTGCCGCGCGACCCGAATGCCGGCCACGCGGTTGATCATCTTCCAGGCACTTGCGGTCAATGCCGGCTCGACGCTCACGCCGATCGGCAATCCACAGAACTTATTCCTCTGGGAGCAATGGGGCGTGTCATTCGCGCGATTTGTGCTGGAGATGTTGCCGCTGGTGGCGCTGCTGCTGGCCCTGCTGACGGTGCTGACGGCAAGCTGCTTCTCCGGGCGTCGACTGAAGGCACTCGGCAGCCCGGCAGCGTCAGCGCTGGATCATCGGTTGCTGGGGGTGTCGTTGATCCTGTACATCCCATTCCTGTTGCTGGCCGACCTGCACCACGCAGGATGGGCGGTGGCCGGCGTGGTGCTGATCTACCTTGTGCTGCGGCCTCGCTTGCTGATGCAAATCGACTGGGGCCTACTTTTGGTATTCGTGCTGATGTTCATCGACCTGCGCCTGCTTGCGGCGCTGCGCCCGGTGCGCGAGCTCATCTCAGACCTCGACCTCGCGCAGGCCCGGCATCTGTATCTCGCCGGGATCGCTGCTTCACAGATCATCAGCAATGTGCCGGCCGCCATTGCATTGGCTGAGTACTCTCACAATTGGCGCGTGATCGCGTACGGCGTGGCCGTGGGCGGATTCGGATTCATGATCGCCTCGCTCGCCAACCTGATTGCGCTGCGGATGGCCGACGACCGGCGCGCCTGGATCAGCTTTCACGGGTACTCGCTGCTGTTCCTCGTGGCCGCCACGTTGTCGGGCTACGCGGTCCTGTTCTGGCGGTCGGGCTGACGAACAGGGCAGGCGGCGCGTTGGCATGTGCGGATAGGGCACCCATACTTCGTTCGACCAAGGAGCACTATGAACGGCTATTCTTTTCTGGCAATTTTCGGCGGTGCGGGTCTCGGCGCCTGCCTGCGCTGGACGCTCGGCGCTTGGTTGAATCCGGTTTTCCCGACACTGCCGCTGGGGACGCTGGTCGCAAACCTGCTCGGCGGCCTGCTGGTGGGCATGGCCACCACCTTCTTTTCGCATTTCAGCGCCCTGCCCGTCGAATGGCGCCTGCTCGCCATCACCGGCTTCCTCGGTGGTTTGACCACATTTTCGACCTTCTCGGCCGAAGTCGTCGCCTTGATCGTGCGCCACGAACTTGCATGGGCCCTGGCCACCGCGGCCGTTCATCTGGGCGGATCGCTGTTGCTCACGGGGATCGGACTGGCGCTCAGTCACGCCCTTCTTGCGCGCGCCTGAACGCCGCGTGCCGGGCGTCAATCGCCGGATTCGGGCAAGCCGTCATTCTCCAGGAAGAGCGCAGCCGCCCGAAGTTTTCCTGCTCCCTCTCGGGGGGCGGACGTCGCGAGGCGGCGTCCTCGGGGATGCTCAGTACGGCTCCGGTGCCTGACCAAAGTCGGTGGCGACATCGGCACAGTCCTGCGCATCGGCATCCGGCGAATCGCTCTGAGCCAGCAATGGCTTGTCCAACGGGCGGCAGATGCGGCTGTGAAGGCGAGCCAGGCGCTCCGATCGCTGCATCGCCTCGAAGACGGCTTGCGGTTCCATCATCAGCGCGAACGGGTTCGAGATGAGTTGGGCGTGCGGCATGTTCTTTCTCCTGAAAACGGCGGGAGCCGATGAAGTGCACTGTAGAGCCCTCTCCCGCGGCGCCCAGTCGGCGCAAGACCAAACCGCCTGTCAGACAGGTTCTGACACGGGCTGTCGGCGCGGTGCGCGCCAAATGCTGTCAGCGCGCTGCCGCGTCGAGGCGTGATGCCAGGGACTTGCGCCCGGCCAAGCGCGCGAAATCGGCGGCACGCAGCTCGCGCTGGTTCGCCAGTCTTGGGTTGGCACCGCGCTTGAGCATCAGCTTCACGCTGTCCTCGCTGCCGTAGCGTGCCGCCATCATCATCGGCGTGGTGCCGTTGGGCGAACGGGCGTCGACTGCTGCGCCGCGCTCCAGCAGCAGCTGAACGATCTCGGGTTGCGGACCACTGGCCGCGTAGTGCAGTGCCGACCACCCGGGCTGGTTGACGCGCGCGCCGCCGGCAAGCAGCAGTTTCGTGGCGGCAAGATCACCCTTCAGTCCCGCCATCATCAACGCCGATTCGCCGGCCGAGTTCATTGCGTTGACATCGATCGTCGGGTGCTGCAGCAGCAGTCGGGTCACCTTTTCGGCGTGCTCCTGCACGGCGATGGTCAGGCCTGGCTGGCCCTTTTCATCGCGGGTGTTGGGGTCGAATCCGCGCTGCAACAGACCCAGCAGCGCGCCCGCATCGTCGCTCCGGATGGCGGCGAAAAAATCATCAAAAGATCCGGCACTTACAGAAAAAAACGCAGACGCGACAGTGCAATACAAGATTTTATTGAAGTGTTTTCTCAACATGACAAATTGTTGCAATCACGGTTCAGCAGGCCTATTCCGGCTTGGGCAGCTTGAACAGACGTTCGAAATTGGTGCTCGTCGTCTGTGCAATGGCTTCGACCGGCACGGCCTTCAGATTGGCGAGTTCTTGCGCCACGTACGGCACGTACGCCGGCGAGTTGATCTTGCCGCGAAAAGGCACCGGCGCGAGGTACGGGCTGTCGGTCTCGATCAGGCAGCGATCCAGCGGCACCAAACGCGCAACCTCGCGCAACGCCGCGGCATTCTTGAAGGTCAGGATGCCCGAGAACGAGATATGAAAGCCCAGATCGAGCGCAGCACGTGCCACCGCATCGGTTTCGGTGAAGCAGTGAAACACGCCGCCCGCTGGCAAAGGCCCCTCTTCGCGCAGGATCGCCAGCGTGTCGTCGGAGGCACTGCGGGTGTGGATCACGAGTGGCAACGCGGTCGCTTTCGCGGCGCGGATGTGCACCCGGAAACGCTCCCGCTGCCACGCCATCTCGGCCACGCTGCGGCCGTTCAGCCGGAAATAGTCGAGCCCCGTCTCGCCGATCGCGACGACCCGCGGCAGTGCCGCCCGCGCCACCAGGTCGGCGACCTCGGGCTCGCGTACCCCTTCGTTGTCGGGGTGGACGCCGACACTGCACCAGAAGTTGTCGAAGTCGGTGGCAAGCGCATGAACCTGCTCGAACTCCTCCAGCGTGGTGCAGATGCACAGCGCGCGATCGACCTGCGCCTCAGCCATGGCCGCACGGATCTCCGGCAGGCGCTGCGTCAACTCCGGGAAACTCAGGTGGCAGTGAGAATCGACGTACATGGACGTGCGGCAAGTCGTCAGGGCAGCGTTTGCTCCCAGGCAGCACACCAGACAAATCAGATTGTCTGCGTCGGCTTGGCCGAGGAAAGCGTGGTGCCGAGAACCTCTTCGATCTTGAGCCTCAGCCCACGTGTCTTCTCGTCGTTCGGGAACCGCACACCCACGCCCTGGGTGCGCCCGCCCGATGCGTTGGCAGGCGTGAGCCAGCCCACCTTGCCCGCCACCGGATAGCGTTGTGGGTCGTCGGGCAGCGACAACAACAGATAGATGTCTTCGCCGAGCCGGTACTCGCGCGTGGTCGGCACAAAGAGGCCGCCGTCGGAAAAAACCGGCATGTAGGCGGCGTACAGAGCGCCCTTCTCGCGAAACACGAGCTGGATCACGCTGGGCCGGGCTGTGCTGGGCGCCGGGGTACTGCGCAAAATGGGCTCGCTCATGCGCGTGAGTGTACCGAAACGCCTCGGGATACCGGGTGCGGAGCGGGCGGCGGATCGAGCGCCCGTCGGCCGCGCTGGACCAAGGCCTCGAGCATCAGAGCGGCGTGCCAAGGGTGTTCGGCGTGGCGCGCGCTGCGGTTGAGCTCACCCATCCAGCGCAAGAGCGCGTCGAGCTTCGCGTCGGACTTGATCGCTCCGGTGGGAAAGTAGCGCGGCGCGGCGCCGAGCGCGACGCACGCGCTGTCGTGGCAGAGTTTTTGCAGCGCGTCGATCACGCGCGCCAGCGGCCAGGCCGCGAAGGCCGATGCCTCGCCGCGGGTCACCAGCCTCGGCAGACGCTCCCAGAGGTGCGCATCGATGCCCTGCTCCGACCACGCAAGCGCTTCCTGCGGTTGACCACCCGTGGCGGCCAGCATCACCGCCGGCTCCTTGACGTGCTGCTCAGCCAACCATGCGACCGCCAGCGCCGTTGGCGGCAGGCCCAGCGCGAGGCTCTGGCAACGACTGCGGATGGTGGGAAGCAGGACATCGGCGGCCGCGCTGGCGAGCGCAAAGCGGGCATTGCCCGGCGGCTCTTCGAGCGTCTTGAGCAAGGTGTTGGCCGCGACGCTGTTCATGCGCTCGGCCGGATGCAGCACAACCACCTTGCCGCGCCCGCGCGCCGAGGTCGTCTGCGCGAACGCCACCGCGGCGCGCACGGCCTCGACCTTGATGTCCTTGCTCGGCTTGGCTTTGCCGGGCTTGTCGCCGGCCCCGTCATTCTCGCCACCGGGAGCGCCCCAGCCGAGCGGCTCGCGCAGGGCTTCGGGCAGCAGCACCAGCAAGTCAGGATGGGAGTGCGCCTGCACCAGGCGACAAGCTGCACACGAACCGCAAGGACGCGCGGTCGCAGACGCGTCCTCGCACAGCCAGCCCTGCGCCAGTGCGAGGGCCAATTCGAACTGCCCCACGCCTTGCGGGCCGTGAATCAGCAGCGCATGCGCCTGCTGCGTGCTCAGCGCCTGGCGCAGTGGCGCGTCAAGCCAGGGCAGCGGCGAGCGGCCATCGCGGTCTACCATGCCCGCGCCTCCAGCACGGCGACGATCTGGCGCCAGACCGCATCGCGATCCTGGGCCGCATCGATGCGGGCAAAGCGTTGCGGTGCAACGTGCTGCCGCGCCTGGTAGCCGCCGCGCACGCGCTCGAAGAACGCCTGGTCCTGTTGCTCGAAGCGATCGGCCGCGCGTGCCTGGGCGCGGCGCCGCGCAGCCATCTCGGAAGGAAGATCAAACCAGATCGTCAGATCGGGCTGGCGCGTGCCCTGCACCCACCGCTCGAGCTGGCTCAGAACGCTCAGATCGGTACCGTGGCCCGCTCCCTGGTAGGCGAATGTTGCGTCGGTAAAACGATCGCACAGCACGGTCTCGCCGCGCCCGAGCGCGGGTTCGATCACTTTTTGCAGGTGATCGCGGCGCGCCGCAAACACCAGCAGCGCTTCGCTCAGCGCGTCCATGGGCTGCTCCAGCAGCAACCCGCGCAACTGCTCCGCAAGCGTCGTGCCGCCAGGCTCGCGCGTGCACACGACCACCGCACCGGCGCCGCGCAAGCGGTCCGCCACCGCGGCGAGGTGCGTCGATTTGCCGGCACCGTCAATACCTTCGAATGTGATGAAGCGCGCCGTCATGGATGCATCGATACTCGTTCAATCCTTGCCAAGTCAGTCGCCCGGTTTGCGGTTGCGCTGATACTGGTTCACCGCACGGTTGTGTTGGGTCAGAGTGTCGCTGAACTCGCTGCTACCATCGCCCCGAGACACGAAGTAAAGGGCCCGGGTCGGATCGGGTCGCACCGCGGCGAGCAAGGACGCATTGCCCGGCATCGAGATCGGCGTCGGTGGCAAGCCGCGGCGCACGTAGGTGTTGTAGGGCGTGTCGGCAAGCAGGTCGCGCTTGCGCAGATTGCCGTCGAAGCTGGCTCCCAGGCCGTAGATCACGGTCGGATCGGTTTGCAACGGCATGCCCAGGCGCAGCCGGTTCGTGAACACTCCCGCAACGCGCCCGCGCTCTGCCGCCACCCCGGTCTCCTTCTCGATGATCGAGGCCAGCACCAGCGCCTCGTCGGCATTGCGCAGCGGAGTGTCGGGGGCACGCTCCTGCCACGCCGCTGCGAGACGCTTTTGCATCGCGTGATAGGCACGTCGCAGCACCGCAAGATCGCTGCTGCCTTTGCTGAACGCATAGGTGTCAGGATGAAAACGCCCTTCCGGCGCGACGCCGGGTGCGCCGAGTTCGGCCATGATCTGCCCATCGGTCATGTCGGCTGTGGTCGGCTTCAGCGAATCGGCCTTGCCGAGCTCGGTGCGGAACTGGCGGAAGGTCCAGCCTTCGATCAGCCGGACGGTGGCCAGGGTTTCGTCGCCGCGAACCATCTTGCGCAGCAGCTCTCGCGGCGTCGTTCCACGCACGATCTCGTAGCTTCCCGCGCGGATCTTGCGAGCCTGGCCCGACCAGCGAAACCATTCGTAGAGCAAGACTGGCGACACCTGAACGCCGCCCTGCACCCATCCCAGCGCGATGTCGCGCGGCGCAGTGCCGGCCTCGATCGAGAGCTCGACCGAATCGCCCGCCAGAGGCAGCGCCCGGTTCAGCCACCAGGTGGCTGCGGCAGCGACACCAACCGCGGCAACCAACATCCAGATCAGCAACACACGCCAGAATTTCATCGAACCCATGCCGCGTTGTTGATATGACACTCGCCCGGAGACCCCGGTGGAACAAGATCCATGGGCGCTGATGATAATCGGGCATGACCATCCCTCTCCTCCTCGACGGCACCGTGCCGCTCGCCCATCTGGGCCTGATGCGCGCACGGGGTGCCGACGCCGCCAAGTTCCTGCAAGGCCAGCTCACGAACGACGTGGCGTCGCTCGGCCCAGGGCAGGCCCGGCTCGCGGGTTTCTGTTCCGCCAAGGGCCGGCTGCAGGCCAGCTTCATCGTCTGGCAGGCCGCGCCCGACGAGCTGCTGCTGCTTGTCTCGGCCAGCGTGTTGCCCGCGACGCTGAAGCGGTTGTCGATGTTTGTGCTGCGCGCGCAGTGCAAGCTCACCGATGCGAGCGCCGAGTTGTCGCTCATCGGGGCGGTGGGTGCGACCGCGCACCGCGGGGTCGGTGATGCTGCCGTCTGGCAGACGCGCACCGAGGCTTCGCGCACGGTACTGCGCCTGCCCGATGTGCAGGGACTGGTGCGCTGCCTGTTCATCGGCGCACCTGACGAGGCGAGCCCCGCGCCGGCCATCGCGCTCGAGGCCTGGCGCTGGCTCGAGGTGCAAAGCGGCTTGCCGACCATCGAGGCCGCCACGGTCGAGCAGTTCGTGCCGCAGATGCTGAACTTCGAGTTGATCGGTGGCGTTGACTTTCACAAGGGCTGCTATCCGGGCCAGGAGATCGTCGCTCGCAGTCAGTACCGCGGCACCGTCAAGCGCCGCATGTTCCTGTTGGACTGCGACGCGCCCATGCAGGCCGGGCAGGAGGTGTTCCACGCCGGCGACCCTCAGCAGCCCGCAGGCATGGTCGTGAACGCGGCCGCGCATCCGGCGGGTGCGGGATGGAGCGCCTTGGTCGAGCTCAAGCTCGCCGCGCTCGATGGCGGCGGGCTGCATCTGGGTGCCTCGGACGGCGCGTTGCTGCGCCTGGCTGAATTGCCCTATCCGGTCCCGACCGACGCCCCTGCGCTCTGACTCAGGGCGACGCCGGGTTCGGGCGGTCTCATCAGGTCGGTCGAATCGGGGCATCTGCATGCGCGAACTGTTCATCTACTACCGTCTTCGCGCATGCGACGCGGTGGCTGCTCGCGCGGCCGTGCTGAGATTTCAGGCGCAGTTGCGCATGCGCGATCGCCACCTCGTGGCACGCCTGCTGTGCCGCAGCGACGAGGGCGTGGAGCTGCAGACCTGGATGGAAACCTACGCCATCGATCCGGTCCAGGCGACCACCGGCATTGACCTGACGATGCAGGCCGAGATCGAGGCGCTTGCATGCGTGTTGCAGCCCTGGTTGCACGGACCGCGCCACATCGAGGCTTTCGTCGCGTGCACCGCGTAGTGCTCGCCGTCGAACGGATCCACCGCGACGTGTGAGTCGGTCGGTGGGGTGCGTGCCGCTACAGCGGGCGCGTCATCTCGATGTGCGGAATTCCGGCCTCGTCGAACGGGTCGCCGCGCACCGCGAACCCGGCGCTGGCGTAGAACGCACGTGCGCTGGTTTGTGCGTGCAGCAGCACGTCGACGTCGCCTTGCGCACGCGCGGCCTGCATCAGTGCGTCAAGCACGGCCCGTCCGACACCGCTGCCGCGCACGCTCCTGCGCACCGCCATGCGCCCGATCTTCGCCACCCCAGGCACATGCTCGAGGAGTCGCCCGGTGGCCAGCGGCAAGCCGAACCGGTTGAACGCCACCGCGTGCAGCGCGCTCTCCTCGGCGTCGTCCCATTCCATCTCGACGGGAATCTTCTGCTCGTCGATGAACACCTCGGTGCGGATCAGGCGTGCGTCAGCACCAAGCTCGCGCCAGTTGCCGACGCGCACCTCGACCATCGCCTCGCCCGCCTCGAAGGCTTCGAGCACGGCGCGCAGCTCGGGAGGCACCGGCTTGGAGGTCTGCGCGTGCGGATCGGCAAACACGTAGATCAGCTCGCAGCCGACCAGCAACTGGTCCTGGCGAAACGCGCCACCGGCAAAGCGCATCGACGAGGTGCCGATGTGTTCGCAGCGGATGCCGATGTCGAGCACGTCGTCGTAGCGCGCCGAGCCGTGATACTCGAGCGTGGCCTTGCGCACGAACAGATCGCCGGCGAGCTGCTCCATGGTCTGCGCATAAGGCATCGCGAGCGAGCGCCAGTAGCCCGCGATCGCGGTGTCGAAGTACATCAGGTAGTGGCCGTTGAAGACGATCTTCTGGGCGTCGATCTCGGCCCAGCGCACGCGCAGGCGGTCGATGAAACGGTAATCGGTTCGTTGGGTCATGCGGCAGGCAAGGTGGTGACGGATTGGAGGGGTTCGAAGGCGGACTTGAGTGTCGCACCGATCACGTCCTGGGCCGCGCGCGCCTCGGGCAGCATGCGGCCGAGCTTGATGAAGTCATGCGTCACGCCGCGGTACAGCTCGAGTTCCACATGCACCCCGGCTGCGCGCAGCCGGTCCGCGTAGGCCAGACCTTCGTCGACCAGTGGGTCGCACTCGGCCAGGATCACACAAGCGGGCGCCACGCCCTCCAGATCAGCGGCCTCCAGCGGCGCGAAGCGCCAGTCGCTGCGCTCGGCTCGGTCGATGTACTGGTCGAAGAACCACTTGATGGCTTCGGCCTCGAGCAGATAGCCGCGTGCGAACTGGCGATGCGACGGCGTGTCGGCGAAGGCCGTGGTGCCCGGGGTGATCAGGATCTGCGCGCACAACGCCAGGCCAATGTCCCGGGCATGGATCGCGCACACGGCAGCCAGCGTGCCGCCGGCACTGTCGCCGCCCACTGCGAGGCGGGTGGCGTCGAGGCCGAGCGTGCGCGCGTGTCCGGCGAGCCAGCGCATTGCGGCCCAGGCGTCGTCGACTGCGCAAGGGAAGCGGTGCTCGGGCGCGAGCCGATAGTCCAGTGCAACGACCGCGGCACCACTGCGTTGCGCGATCTGCCGGCACAGGCTGTCGTGGGTTTCCAGATTGCCGATCGTGAAGCCGCCGCCGTGCAGATACAGGAGCACCGGCAACGGGCCCAGGGAAGCGGCATAGATGCGTGCGGCCAGCACGGTCCCGTCCGCGCCCGGAATGCCGATGTCTTCGACCCGCGCGAGCGGCGCGCGTGGCAGCTCGAGGATTTCGGAGCTTGATTCGTAGGCACGGCGCGCGTCCGGCACGCTCATCGTGTGAAACGGCGGCCGCGCGGCGCGCTCGATGTTGTCGAGCAGCGCCGCCATCCGCGGCGTGAGAAGCGGCCGGCGCACGGGATCTGGGTTCATGGGGTTGAAAGCTCGTCACAAAGCCTGTCGGGCCGGCATCTGGCCAAGCTCCGGATGACGCAAGGCGCTGGCTCGTGAACAGCGCCGAGCCAGCTTGCGCCGGCCCAAGGCCGAGCCCATTGTCTCAAGCAAGAACGAACGTTCCCGTTGGGCGCACGCGACCGGCCGAGAGTCATCAAAACACCGAGTCCCTGTCGATGCCGCGAAGCGCCATGCGCCGCCTGAGCTTGAGCAGCGCCTCCTGCTGGATCTGCCGGATCCGTTCACGCGTGAGTCCCATGCGATCGGCCAGCACTTCAAGGGTCTCGGGTTCGCGGTCGCCCAGACCATAGCGCCCCGCCAGCACCTCGCGCTCGCGCTCTTGGAGTTCGCCCAGTCCGTGACTCAGCAGCCGCTCGACCTCGTTGCCCAGCGCCAGGCTCATCGGGTCGGATGCACCATCGTCCGCGACGCTGTCGATCAGCGACTCCGAGCCGCCTTCGACCAGGTGCCGGTCGAGCGGCGCATCGAGAGAGGTCGGCTGCTCGGCGAACCTGAGCAGGTCACTGACCTCCTGCACCGGTCGGCCCAGCGCAGCGGCGACGTCGTCCACACACACCGGCCGATCACTGCGGCCAGTGCTTGCAGCCACGGCCTCGAGCGCACGGCGCGCCTTCAGCACCTGGTTGAGTTCGCGCACCACATGCACCGGCAACCGCACCAGACGCGACTGATGCATGATCGCGCGCTCGATGTTCTGGCGCACCCACCACGAGGCATAGGTCGAGAAGCGAAACCCCCGTTCCGGCTCGAACTTGTCGATCGAATGCATCAGGCCCAGATTGCCCTCCTCGATCAAGTCGGACATTGGTAGGCCGCGGCCGAGGTAATTCTTGGCGATGCTCACCACCAGGCGCAGGTTGTGCTCGATCATCGTCTGGCGCGCCGCGAAGTTGCCCTGACGCGCTCGTGTGGCGGCGTCGAACTCCTGTTGCGGCGTGAGCAGTGGCGCGCGACGAATCTCGCGCAGATAGGCCTGCAGCGTGTTGCCGGCGTCCGGCTCAACCGACTTCAGTGCGCTTGCCGCGAGCGCGTGTGGCAGATCGCCGGCTGCATCGGCGAACACCGACCGGTCGGTCTCGGCCTCAGCGAAGGCGCCGGACTCGCGTTCGGCCTCGACCGCCAGGGGCGGCCACAGCGGCGGGCCACGCGAGCCATTCACCGCGGCAGGCCGTTCGAGCGTCGTGCGCTTGCCAGCTGCCATGGTCTTGCCTCGGCATCATGCGCGGCTCAGCGCGGTGGCAGAAGCTTGGCCGGATCGATCGGCTTGCCCTGCCTGCGAATCTCGAAATGCAGGTTCACGTGATCGGAGTCGGTCGAGCCCATCTCGGCGATCTGCTGGCCGCGCCGCACCGCCTGATCGTCCTTCACCAGCAGCGCCCGGTTGTGCGCGTAGGCCGTCAGGTAAGTCGTGTTGTGCTTGATGATGACCAGATTGCCATAACCGCGCAGGCCGGCGCCGGCGTAGACAACGCGCCCGTCCGCCGCGGCGTAAACCGGATCGCCGGCCTTGCCGCCGATCGCGAGACCTTTGGTCTTGTTCTCGTCGAACGGCGACAGCACCTTGCCGGCCGCTGGCCAGGCCCAGTTGATGTCGTCGTCACCGCTGCGCGCCACCGGCGGCGCTGGGGCGGTCACGGCCGGCGTGGCGGCTGACGCGGGCGCCGCCGCCGGCGCGGATGCCGCGCTCGCCGATGTGCTCTTCGCATCGAGCGGCCGCACCTCGACCTTCGCGCTCGTGATCGGCCGCGCCGAAGCGCCGTTCGGGTCCACGCCTGGCGGGATCACACGCAGCACCTGGCCGACCTCGACGACATTCGGGTTGTCGAGGTTGTTCCACTTGACCAGGTCGCGCCAGTTCTGGCCGTTCTCCAACCCGACGCGAATCAAGGTGTCGCC
>JBDSBD010000142.1:0-3591 GCA_039921765.1 Burkholderiaceae bacterium | reverse complement strand
CGCGCTGCGGCTGCGGCCCGCGGCGGCGCAGTGCGAGCGCCATCGCGAGTGCGCCGCGCACCGGGCGCAGGTCGCCGGCCAGTGAAAGCTCGCCGGCGAACTCGAAGGCCTCGAGCCGCGTCGCATCGATCTGCCCGGCGGCGGCGAGGATGCCCAGCGCGATCGGCAGGTCGAAGCGGCCCGACTCCTTGGGCAGATCGGCCGGCGCCAGGTTGACCGTGATGCGCTTGTTGTGCGGAAACTCCAGGCCACTGTGCTGCAGCGCCGCGCGCACCCGTTCGCGCGCCTCCTTGACCTCGGTGTCGGCCAGGCCGACCAGCGTGAAGCTCGGCAGGCCGTTCGCCAAATGCACCTCGACCGTGACTTCGGCGGCCTCGATTCCCTGCAGGGCGCGGCTGTGGACGACGGCGAGCGACATGGGCGGCGATCGGTGAAGGGCGTTCGCACCCTGCCGTCTCCGAAGCTCGGGGCCCGCAGGGGCAGGGTTCTCGATGAATTGTGCGGCGCACGGGTCCGGCCGCGACGCACACCAACGGGGGGACACGAAGCACCTTCAAGTGGTGCATGCGCGGCGTGCGGGCACGGTTTGAGAACCAAGTTGGGGCAGGTTGCGGCGGCACCGCATGGCACGGAAGCTGCGAACCCCTGGTTGCACCTGCCTCACGCATCGCTTCGAACCCTGCCACCGTCACGGGAGCCCCGCTCATGAAGTTCCTACTGCCCACTGTCGCGGCCGCATTGACCCTGGTCGCGCTGCCCACGCTCGTGCATGCGGAGGAGGCCCAGGCCCTGTCGGTCAACCTCGGCGCAGTCAGCGACTACCGTTATCGAGGCATCTCGCAGACCCGACTCAAGCCTGCGTTGCAGGGCGGCGCCGACTACGCGCTGGGGCGCGGCTTCTATGTCGGCACCTGGCTGTCGACGATCCGCTGGATCAGGGACTGGGGTACCGACAGCGGCGTCGATACCGGCAGAGCCAACCTCGAGTGGGACCTCTACGCCGGCCACAAGGGCGAGCTCGGCCCGGGCCTGAGCTACGACGTCGGCGTGCTCGCCTACCTCTACCCAGGCAACCACTACGGTCGCCTTCCCGGCGCGGCCAACGCGAACACGACCGAGCTCGACGGCGCGCTGAGCTTCGGCGTGGCCACGCTGAAGTACTCGCACGCCGTGACCCACCTGTTCGGTACCGACAAGAGCAAGAACAGCGGCTACCTGGAGGCGGCCGCCTCATTCGACCTGGGCAGCGGCTTCAGCGTGACGCCGCACATCGGTCACCAGCTAGTCGCCCACAACGGCAACTACTCATCCACCGATTATTCGCTGACCGCGGCGAAGGATTTCAACGGCCTGGTGCTCAGCGTCGCACTCGTCGGCGCGGATACGAAATCGATCGCCGGCGCCAAGGCCTATGCGTCACCGGTCGACGCCAACAAGGACCTCGGCAAGTTCGGCGTCGTGCTCGGCCTGAAGAAGACCTTCTAGAAACCACCCACGGAGAACGACCATGAAGATGGTGACTGCAATCGTCAAGCCCTTCAAGATCGATGAAGTCCGCGAGGCGCTCGGTGCGATCGGCGTGCAAGGCATCACGGTGACCGAGGTCAAGGGCTTCGGGCGCCAAAAAGGCCACACGGAGCTCTATCGCGGCGCCGAGTACGTCGTCGACTTCCTGCCCAAGGTGAAGATCGAGGCGGCGGTGGATGACGCCATCGTCGAGCGGGCCATCGAGGCGATCGAAGCCTCGGCGCGCACCGGCAAGATCGGCGACGGCAAGGTGTTCGTCTGCGCGCTCGAGCAGGTCGTGCGCATTCGCACCGGAGAGACCGGCAAGGACGCGCTCTGACGAGCAAGGACAACACCACCATGATGAAAAAACTCATTGCGACCCTCGTCCTCGGCCTCGCGGTACTGGGCTTCTCGGGGGCGGCATTCGCGCAGGCGGCGTCAGCACCGCAGGCCGCAGCCTCGGTGGCGGCCGCTGCGCCGGCCGAGGCGGCATCGGCGGCACCCGCGCCGGTCGCCAACAAGGGCGATGTGGCCTGGATGATCGTTGCCACGCTGCTCGTCATCATGATGACCGTGCCGGGACTGGCGCTTTTCTACGGTGGCCTGGTGCGCAGCAAGAACATGCTGTCTGTGCTGATGCAGGTCTTCGTCACCTTCTCGATGATCGTGGTGCTGTGGTGTATGTACGGCTACAGCCTTGCGTTCACCGAGGGCACCGCCTTCATCGGTGGCTTCGATCGCCTTTTTCTGAAGGGCTTGTTCGATCCGATGAGCGGCAGCTTCGCGATGGCCGCCACCTTCAGCAAGGGCGTGTACATCCCCGAGCTGCTGTTCGCGGCGTTCCAGGCCACCTTCGCCGGCATCACCTGCTGCCTCATCGTCGGTGCGTTCGCCGAGCGTGCCAGGTTCTCGGCGGTGCTCGCGTTCATGGCGCTGTGGTTCACGTTCAGCTACGCGCCGCTCGCCCACATGGTCTGGTTCTGGATGGGGCCCGACGCTTATGCGGGCAAGGACGTGGTGGATGCGATGAACGCCAAGGCCGGCTACCTGTGGCAGATGGGCGCGCTCGACTTCGCCGGCGGCACCGTCGTGCACATCAACGCAGCGGTGGCTGGCCTGGTGGGTGCCTTCATGGTCGGCAAGAGAATCGGCTACGGCCGTGAGTCACTGACACCGCATTCGCTCACCTTGACGATGGTGGGTGCGGCCTTGCTTTGGGTTGGCTGGTTCGGCTTCAACGCCGGCTCGGCGCTCGAGGCCGGCAACAGTGCGGTGCTCGCGTTCATGAACACCTTCTCGGCCACCGCGGCGGCGGTGTTGGCGTGGAGCCTCGGCGAGACGGTCTTCAAGGGTCGTGCCTCGATGCTGGGCGCCGCGTCCGGCGCGGTGGCTGGCCTGGTGGCGATCACGCCGGAGGCCGGCAACGTCGGGCTGATGGGTGCGCTCGTGATCGGGTTCGCCGCCGGCTTCGCCTGCCTGTGGGGCGTGACCGGGCTGAAGAAGCTGCTTGGCGCCGACGACTCTCTCGACGTGTTCGGCGTGCACGGCGTGGGCGGCATCGTCGGCGCGTTGCTGACCGGCGTGTTCAACAACCAGGCACTCGGTGGTCCCGGACTGGTGGGCGACTGGGTCACCGCGACGGTCACGTCGAACGGCATCGGCGCGCAGGTCTGGATCCAGCTCAAGGCGGTGCTGTTGACCGTCGTCTGGTCCTGCGTGGTGTCGCTCGCGGCCTACTACCTCGTCGACAAGACGATCGGGCTGCGCGTCAGCGAGGAAGACGAACGCGAGGGGTTGGACATTCGCGCCCATGGCGAGACGGCGTATCACCATTGACCGCTGGTGGTTGCCGCTTGCCACGGGGCTTGAGGGGAGGGCCACTGGGAGGTGGCCTTTCCCTCATGGCATTGTTGAAGAAAGTTGTTGTTCGCAACAACCCGCCGGTGCGCCCGGCCGGCGGTCACTTTCATTTGCTGGCCCCAATGAAAGTAACCAAAGCAAAGGGCCTGAACACGATTTGAGTGGTGGGTATGGCAACAAGATTCGGCTGTTTTAAGGCCTTGGTTCTTGTGCCGTTGGCTC
>JBDSBD010000141.1:0-6017 GCA_039921765.1 Burkholderiaceae bacterium | reverse complement strand
CAGGTTGCGGCCCGGCGCCGTGCGACGCCCGGCCGCGCGGCGGTCACTTCACGAGCAGGACCGGCACGTTCGAATGCTCGATCGTGCTCTGCGCCACGGACCCGAGCAAGACCTCGGCCTGGCTTCCCACGCCGCGCGCACCCATCACGATCAGGTCGCAAGAATGCGAGCGCGCCACGTCGGCAATGGTTTGCCCCGGAGCGCCGACGCGCAGTTCTTCCTGCCAGCTCACCCCGGCGCCCGTCAGCAGCTCCCGGGTCGGGGCCAGCGCCGCCTCGCTGCGCTCCTGGTAATACTCCTGAAGGGACCGGGTCGCGACGAAAGTGGAGACATCGCCCGAGACCGGCCGCTGCACGTTGAGCAGGTGGATCGCCATCGCCGAGGGCTCGCGCAGAGCCTGCCGCAGGGCGATCAGGTGTTGGCAAGCGCGCAGCGAAGGCGGCGAGCCGTCGACCGGCAGCAGGACGCTCGCGAACCGCCCGGGGGGCGCTTGGGTCGCGGGTTCGGCTGCATCGCCTCGCGTCGGGCGTTGGCGCGCCGCCAGCCATTTCCCCAACCCGAGCACCAGCAGTGCGCCGGCCACCCCGGCGGAGTAGCGCATCCAGTCGGCAACCACGATTTTGGGCATCTGCGGGAGGACCTCGGGGTTGACGAGTGCCGGGTCGGTCACCAGCATCGTGCCGGCAATCCAGCCGAGCAGCATGCCGCCAGCAGTGATGATGATGGGAAAGCGGTCCATCAGCTTGATCACCATCTGGCTGCCCCACACGATGATGGGAATGCTGACGAGCACGCCGAAGATGACCAGCACCATGCTGTGGTCGCCCCCGGTGGATTCAGCGGCGCCGGCGATCGCGATCACGTTGTCCACGCTCATCACGAAGTCGGCAATGATCACCGTCTTGACGGCACCCCAGAGCTTGTCGCTGCCGTCGATGTTGGCATGCCCGTCTTCGTGCTCGGGTATCAGCAGTTTCACGCCGATCCACACCAGCAAGATGGCGCCCACCGCCTTGAGGAAAGGCACCGCGAGCAATTGCAGCGCGAAGAAGATCAATACGATGCGCAGGACAATGGCGCCAGCCGTTCCCCACAGGATGCCCTGGGTGCGCTGCTTGGGCGGCAATTTGCGGCAAGCCAGGGCGATCACCACCGCGTTGTCCCCGCCGAGCAGGATGTCGATCATGATGATCTGCCCCACGGCTATCCAGAAATCGGGGGTCGTGAACATGTCCATCGCTTGTCTTTCTCGCGCACTGAATGGCGGGCCGTTGCATTAAGAATAGGTGGAGGGGCCGCAGCGCACACGGGGGTGCGCCGGTCCGGGGCCCTCGGTCGGCGGCGGCGAGCCCGCCGAGGGGCTGCCGTCGGTCTGCCGGACGATTACAAGAGCGCCTTCAGCAGTTTGCCCATCTCCGACGGGTTGCGGGTCACCGTGAACCCGCATTCCTCCATCACCGCCAGCTTGGCGTCGGCCGTGTCGGCGCCGCCGCTGATCAGCGCACCGGCGTGGCCCATGCGCTTGCCGGCCGGCGCGGTCACGCCGGCGATGAAGCCGACGATCGGCTTCTTCATGTTCGCCTGGCACCAGCGCGCGGCATCGGCCTCGTCGGGGCCGCCGATCTCGCCGATCATGATCACCGCGTCGGTGTCCGGATCGTCGTTGAACAGCTTCATGATGTCGATGTGCTTCAGGCCGTTGATCGGGTCGCCGCCGATGCCCACCGCGCTCGACTGGCCGATGCCGAGTTCGGTCAGCTGCGCGACCGCTTCGTAGGTCAGGGTGCCCGAGCGCGACACGACGCCGACGCGGCCGGCCTTGTGAATGTGGCCGGGCATGATGCCGATCTTGATCTGGTCGGGCGTGATGAGGCCGGGACAGTTCGGACCGAGCAGCAGCGTCTTCTTGCCGCCCTTGGCTTCCTTGGCCTTCATGCGGTTGCGCACCTCGAGCATGTCGCGCACCGGAATGCCCTCGGTGATGCAGATCACCAGGTCGAGATCGGCCTCGACCGCTTCCCAGATCGCGGCGGCCGCGCCGGCCGGCGGTACGTAGATCACGCTGACGGTGGCACCGCTCTTCGCGGCTGCGTCTTTCACGGTGGCGTGGATCGGGATGCCTTCGAAGTTCTCGCCGGCCTTCTTCGGGTTCACGCCGGCGACGAAGCATTTGCGGCCGTTCGCGTAGTCACGGCACATGCGCGTGTGGAACTGGCCGGTCTTGCCGGTGATGCCTTGGGTGATGACCTTGGTGTCTTTGTTGATCAGGATGGACATGGTGGTTTCGTTCCTTGATTCGGGGCGTTGAGCGAAAGGGCGGCTCGGGCCGGACCGGAGTGCCTGTGACCACTGCGCAGGGCAGGCCCGAGAACGAGCCGACTTCGCTGCACAGCTTCGCAGGTGCTTGGCCGCGTCGGCTCAGGCCTTGAGCGCGGCCATCACCTTTTGCGCGGCCTCGGCCATCGAGTCGGCGCTGATGATGGGCAGGCCGGACTCGGCCAGCATCTTCTTGCCCAGCTGCTCGTTGGTGCCCTTCATGCGCACCACCAGCGGTACCTGCAGGTTGACCGCCTTGCACGCGGCGATCACGCCCTCGGCAATGGTGTCGCAGCGCATGATGCCGCCGAAGATGTTGACGAAGATGGCCTTGACCTTGGGGCTCGCCAGCATGATCTTGAAGGCTTCCGTGACCTTCTCGGCGGTGGCGCCGCCGCCGACGTCGAGAAAGTTCGCCGGCTCGCCGCCGAACAGCTTGATCGTGTCCATCGTCGCCATTGCCAGGCCGGCGCCATTGACCAGGCAGCCGATGTTGCCGTCGAGCTGGATGTACGCCAGATCGAACTTGCTCGCCGCGATCTCGGCCGGGTCTTCCTCGTCGAGGTCACGGTAGGCCACGATCTCGGGGTGGCGAAACAGCGCGTTGGTGTCGAAGTTGAACTTCGCGTCGAGTGCCTTGATCGCCCCCGGCTTGCCGTCCACGGAACCTTCGAGGATCAGCGGGTTGATCTCGGCCAGCGACGCGTCGGTCGCCATGTAGCAGGCGTAGAGCTTCCTGAACACGTCGATCGCCTGGGGCTGCGAGGCGGCGGGAATGCCGATGCCGTTGGCGAGCTCGGTGCCCTGCGCGTCCGTCATGCCGGTGAGCGGATCGATGAAGACCTTGATGATCTTCTCGGGCGTGGCATGCGCCACTTCCTCGATCTCCATGCCGCCTTCGGAGCTGGCCATCATCGCGACCTTCTGTGTCGCGCGGTCGGTGACGGCGGCGACGTAGTACTCGTGCTTGATGTCGGCACCTTCCTCGATCAGCAGGCGGCGCACCTTCTGACCTTCGGGGCCGGTCTGGTGGGTCTTGAGCTGCATGCCCAGGATCTCGCCGGAGAGCTTGGTCACGTCTTCCAGCGAGCGCGCGAGCTTGACACCGCCGCCCTTGCCGCGGCCGCCGGCGTGGATTTGCGCCTTCACCACCCACACCGGGCCGCCGAGTTTTTGCGCTGCCTCGGAGGCCTCGCGCACGCTGAACGCCGGGTAGCCGCGTGGCACCGGAACGCCGAACTGGCGCAGGATTTCTTTGCCTTGGTATTCGTGAATCTTCATGGAGGTCTCTCGCTTGCTCGAGGTCAGGAGGAAGGGGCGGTGCCGCTCTTGCGGTACCAGCGCGGGTAATGGGTCTGAACCGCGGGGCCATCGGCGCGCAAGGCGTGGCAGCGGTCGATCTGGAACGGCTGGCTGCTGTCCTGGGTGTCGCCGCGGGTGTCGATCACCTCGCCGGCAAAGGCCTGCACGACCGCAGTCGGCAGGACCTGGCTCAGCTCCGTGATGTGGGTGCAGCCCTTGACACCCCCCAGGCGTTCCCGCACGGCCTGGCGAAAGCCTTGCATCAGGTTCAGCCCGACCAGCTGGCCATAGGCGTCACCATAGGCATCGCACTGACCGGTGTAAGGCATCGCGAGCGTCTGCGCGCCGGCCTCGACGATGTTGAAGCGCTCGTCGACCACCAGTCGCAACAACATGTCGTGGATCGGTGCGCCGGCCGGGCGGATGCCCTCGGCCATGCGGGTGTCCTGGCTGCGCACGTCGCTGAGGTGGGCGTCAACCTCCCACAGGCCGTTGCCGCGCGCATAGATCTGCACGTCGATGTTGCGGCGGTGCTTGAGCTGGCGCTCGGGCGCGGCGGGCGGCAGTGCCATCAGTGGGGGGCAGGGTCAGGACGTGAGATCGGAAGGGAGCGCGCGGGTGCTCATGACCCGCCAGCGGCGAGCCCGGCATCACCCGGCAACCTGCGAATGTAGCATGCTGCTCTGCACCATTGCGGCGGCGGCGGCCTGCCGCGGTGCCGCCGTCAGTCTTCGTCGGGCACGATGCCTGCGTCGCGCAGTGCCTGGTGGATGGTGTCGGGTGAAAACCCGCGCCCCATCAGGAAACGCGCTTGCCGGGCGCGCCCGGCTGCGTCCACCGGCAGCGCCCCGAACTTGCGCTCGCGCACTGCCCGGGCGCGTTCGAGCTCGCTCGATCGAAGCGCCTGTGCCATTTCGGCGGGCAGCGCGAGCGCATGCTGTTTGAGCTCCTGGCGGATGCGCAGGTTGCCAAAGCGCGCAGCGCGTGCGTGGACGCGTGACTCGACGAAGCGTTCCTGCGACAGGTAGGCGTGTGCTTCGAGCCAATCGAGCACGGCTTCGACTCGATCGGGCGCCGTGTCGACGGGTGCGGCCGCACGCAGGGCCGGCGCGTCAGCCGCAGCCGCGAGTGCCGCCTCGACCTCGGAGCGCGCGTGCGGCAGCAGCTTGCGGCGCAGCTCGAGCCGGCTGTGCTCGCGCTGCGCGAGGTACTGCAGCGCGCGAGCCTTCAGCGAGCGTGGCGCCTTCACGATGCCTCCGACTGGAACGAAGTGCGCACGCAGTTGGGCAGAGGGAGGGAGAGAGAGCGCGCGAAGGCCGGAGAGCGGGTCGCCTGCGCTGCGCGGTTGCGCAAGCGACAACGCCTCGGCGGCTCAAGCGGGCTTCAGCCTTCCTTGACGACCTTCAGCCGCGCCGGCGCCGCGCCTTCGGCCGCTTCGGCGCCGGGCAGCAGCCGGATGCCGACTTCTGCGCGCACCTTGTTCTCGATCTCGAACGCGAGCGCGGGGTTCTCTTTCAGGAACTCGCGCGCGTTGTCCTTGCCCTGGCCGATCTTCTCGCCCTTGTAGGCGTACCAGGAGCCACTCTTCTCGAGGATCTTGTGCTCGACGCCCATGTCGATGATCTCGCCCTCGCGGCTGATACCCAGACCGTAAAGGATGTCGAACTCTGCGGTCTTGAATGGCGGCGAGACCTTGTTCTTGACGACCTTGACCTTGGTCTCGTTGCCGATCACCTCTTCGCCCTTCTTGATCGAGCCGATGCGCCGGATGTCCAGGCGCACCGAGGCGTAGAACTTGAGCGCATTGCCGCCGGTGGTGGTTTCGGGGCTGCCGAACATCACGCCGATCTTCATGCGGATCTGGTTGATGAAGATCACCATCGTGTTGGTGCGCTTGATGCTGCCGGTGAGCTTGCGCAGCGCCTGGCTCATCAGGCGGGCCTGCAGGCCCGGCAGCGAGTCGCCCATCTCGCCTTCGATCTCGGCCTTGGGGGTGAGCGCGGCGACCGAGTCGATCACGACCAGATCGACCGAGCCCGAGCGCACCAGTGCATCGACGATCTCGAGCGCCTGCTCGCCGGTGTCGGGCTGGCTGATCAGCAGATCTTGCAGATTGACGCCGAGCTTCTGGGCGTAGCCGATGTCGAGTGCGTGCTCGGCGTCGATGAAGGCACAGGTGCCACCCACGCGCTGCATCTCGGCGATGACCTGCAGCGTCAGCGTGGTCTTGCCGCTCGACTCGGGGCCGTAGATCTCGACCACCCGGCCGCGCGGCAGCCAGCCGACGCCCAGCGCCATGTCCAGGCCGAGCGAGCCGGTCGAGACGACCTCGATGTCCTCGATGACCTCGCCCTCGCCCAGGCGCATGATCGTGCCCTTGCCGAACTGCTTCTCGATCT
>JBDSBD010000140.1:0-3553 GCA_039921765.1 Burkholderiaceae bacterium | reverse complement strand
GGCGCCTGTTGGGTGAGGCACGCGAACCCTCCAATAGCGTTAACAGGCCCTAGGAACCCGAGGATCGACGGTTCAAGAGAGATCCCGCTGCGTCGGCTCAGGCGGCGCAAGGCCTCGCCAGCGCGATCCAGGGCGGCGGCCGGCGAGCCGAACGCGGGCTCGGCGAGCCGGCCACTCGTTTCAGGGCGCGGCATCGACCGAACCGATACCGCCACGCGCATGCCCGCGTCGCGAGGCTAGCGCTGACGGTCGCGCATCGCCTTCAGGCCTTCGGCCCAGCGCAGCAGTTCGTCGAGCAAGGCGGTCGCGGAGGCGGCGATCAAATCGTTCGGCACGAATTCGCGCTTCTCGTCGAGCAGCTTCGCAACCATCGGCACCGCGACACCTTCGTACATCGGCATCATCTTCAAGGTCGTGACCAGCTGCTTTTCGAGCTGCACCGCGCGCAGGCCGCCCGAAACGCCGCCGTAGCTGACGAATCCGCAGGGCTTGTAATTCCATTCCTTGTAGACGAAATTCAGCGCGTTGACGAACGAAGGCGGCGGGCCGAAGTTGTATTCCGGTGTGACGAACGCATAGGCATCGGCCGCCGCCACGCTGGCACCCCATTTCTTCGTGTGCGCCTTCTCGTACTTCTGCATCGCAGGGTGATTCGGCTCGTCATACAGCGGCAGGCCGAAGTCGGTGAGATCGACGAGCTTGACATCGAACTTTGCGTGGTGCCGCGCGAACCCCTCGAACCAGCGCGCGACCGCCGGCCCGACCCGCCCGGGCCGGGTGCTGCAGATGATGACTTGAAGTTCGAGGCTCATGGTGTAGGTCCGATTCGGTGGTGGGGCCGACGCTGCGAGCCGGCAAGTGACGGCATTGTCACGCCTGCGCGCGGATTCCGCGGGTTCCGAGAGCCCGGGCCGAAACGCGTCCGCGGGTGCCGCGCCGGCGAGCCCGGCCCGCTGCACTTCTTCCGGCGTGGCTTCGACATGGCGGCGACACCTCTCCGGGGTGGGTCTGCGCCGCGCCGCGTCGGCGTGGTTGCCCGCGTCTAAACTCGATCCGGCGCCGCGCGCTGGGGCCGGCAACGGCCGCGACCAAGGAACGACCCGAGGATTCTCGACATGACCACCCGCACCCTTCCAACCTATTTCATCTCGCACGGCGGCGGCCCCTGGCCGTGGATGAAGGAGCAGATGCACGGCAAGTACGACCGCCTCGAAGCCGCGTTTCAGGACATGCCGCGCCAGGTCGGCACCACACCGAAGGCGGTGCTGATGATCTCGGGCCACTGGGAAGAAAGCAACTTCACGGTGATGGCGACCGAACACCCGCCGATGATCTACGACTACTCCGGCTTTCCCGCGCACACCTATCAGGTGAAGTACGCCGCGCCCGGTTCGCCGCAGATCGCCGAGCGGGTGCGCGCGTTGATCGCGGGCGCCGGGCTGCCGGTGCAGGTCGACCGCGAACGCGGCTACGACCACGGCACGTTCGCGCCGCTCGCCGTGATCTACCCGAACGCCGACGTGCCGGTGCTGCAGCTCTCGCTCAAGAGCGACTACGACCCGAACGATCACATCGCGGTCGGCCGCGCGCTCGCACCGCTGCGTGACGATGGCGTGCTGATCATCGGCAGCGGCCTGAGCTATCACAATCTGCGCGCGTTCGGGCCGCAGGCCAAGGGCCCGTCGACCGCGTTCGACCAGTGGCTCGAGCAGACGCTGGTGAAGTCGACCCCGGCCGAGCGCAACGCCCGCCTCGTCGCGTGGGACGCGGCGCCGGGCGCGCGTCAGGCACATCCGCGCGAAGACCATCTGCTGCCGCTGATGGTGGCGGTCGGCGCGGCCGGCGACGACCCGGGCACCCGCGTCTATCACGAAGACGACTTCATGGGCGGCATCGCGGTCTCGAGCTTCAGCTTTGGCGGGACCTGAACGCCGCATCGCCGATCGCTGCGTGCGGGCGTGCATGCTGCTCGACGACCGCAACGCCGGCGGCCTCGGTGCGGTCTGACGACCACCTCGGCGCGCTGCGTAACAGGCAGGTGCACCGGGGCGCCTTGCTCCATACTTGACTGGGCCATGCGCAGGCGTGCAGAACGCGGCCCGCATCAACCCCTCGACGCAAAGGAAATCCCATGAGCGGCTCTGACAGGCACATTGCCTCCGGTTCGACGACAGGAGCCGGCGCGCCGGCTGTGAGCGACCGCAACTCCCTGACCGTGGGTGCAGACGGCCCGATCCTGCTTCACGACGTGCATTTCCTCGAGCAGATGGCGCACTTCAACCGCGAGAAAGTGCCAGAGCGCCAGCCGCATGCCAAGGGTGCGGGCGCATTCGGCGTGCTCGCCACCACCGAGGACGTCTCGCGCTACACGAAGGCGGCGCTGTTCCAGAAAGGTGCGTCCACCGAAATGCTGGCGCGCTTTTCCACCGTGGCGGGTGAGTCGGGCAGCCCCGACACCTGGCGCGACGTGCGCGGCTTTTCGCTCAAGTTCTACACGTCGCAGGGCAACTACGACCTGGTGGGCAACAACACGCCGATCTTCTTCGTGCGCGACCCGCTCAAGTTTCCGCACTTCATCCGCAGCCAGAAGCGCCTGCCCGACTCGGGCCTGCGCGACAACCACATGCAGTGGGATTTCTGGACCAGCAACCCCGAGACGGCGCACCAAGTGACCTACCTGATGGGCGAGCGCGGCCTGCCGCGCACCTGGCGCCACATGAACGGCTATGGCTCCCACACGTACATGTGGGTCAACGCGGGTGGCGAGAAGTTCTGGGTCAAGTACCACTTCCACAGCGAGCAGGGCATGGCGTTCTTCAGCAATGCCGAAGCGGCCGCGATGGCCGGCCAGGACGCCGATTTCCATCGCCGCGATCTGTTCGAGGCGATCGCCCGCGGCGAGCATCCGACGTGGACGCTGTCGGTGCAGGTGATGCCCTATGCCGACGCCAAGGCCTACCGTTTCAACCCCTTCGACCTGACCAAGACCTGGTCGCACAAGGATTACCCGCTGATCAAGGTCGGCACGATGACGCTGAACCGCAACCCTGAGAACTTCTTCGCACAGATCGAACAGGCGGCGTTCTCACCCGGCAACACGGTGCCGGGCATCGGGCTGTCACCCGACAAGATGCTGCTGGGGCGCGCGTTCGCCTACGCCGATGCCCAGCGCAACCGCATCGGCACCAACTTCCACCAGTTGCCGGTGAACAAGCCCAAGGTGCCTGTCAACACCTACATGTTCGATGGCCAGATGGCCTACGAGCACAGCGGCAGTGCGCCGGTCTACGTGCCCAACAGCGGCGGGCGCACCTGGGCCGACCAGACCGGCGCGGCCGACGACGGCTGGGAGGCCGATGGCGCGATGGTGCGCAGCGCCTACACGCTGCACGCCGAGGACGACGACTTCGGCCAGCCCGGCACGCTGGTGCGCGAAGTGTTCAACGACGCACAGCGCACCGCGCTGGTCAACCAAGTGGCCGGCAGCTTGCTCGGCGGTGTGCGCAGCCCGGTGCTGGAGCGTGCCATCGACTACTGGAAGAGCATCGACGCC
>JBDSBD010000139.1:0-3573 GCA_039921765.1 Burkholderiaceae bacterium | reverse complement strand
ACCTGACGATGGTCGGCGCCGACGGCCGGCCGATGCAGAAGAGCCTGCGCCAGATCCTCGCCGAGTGTGTCGCGTTCCGGGCCCAGACGGTGCAGCGCCGCACCCAGCACCGACTTGGCAAGGTGCGCGCGCGCATCCATGTGCTCGAGGGGCGGCAGCTGGTGCTGCTCAACCTCGACGAGGTGATCCGCATCATCCGCGCCGCCGACGAGCCGAAGGCGGCGTTGATCGCGCGCTTCAGGCTCAGCGAGATCCAGGCCGACGACATCCTCGACATCCGCCTGCGCCAGCTCGCGCGGCTGGAGTCGATCCGGATCGAGCAGGAGTTGAAGGAGCTGCGCCTCGAGCAAGGCAAGCTCGAAGACATCCTGCAAAGCCCGGCGTCCTTGAAGCGCACCCTGGTCAAGGAGATCGAGCTCGATGCGAAGACCCATGGCTACGCGCGTCTCACCCTGATCCATGCCGAGAAGCGCGCGGTTGCGGAAGTGAAGGTGGTCGACGAGCCGGTCACCGTGGTCATCAGCATGAAGGGCTGGGTCCGGGGCTTGAAGGGCCATGAGGTCGAGCCGGCCGCACTCACCTTCAAGTCGGGCGACGCCCTTTACGGCACCTTCGCGTGCCGCAGCGTCGATGCACTGCTGGTGTTCGGCAGCAACGGCCGGGTCTACTCGACGGCGGTGAGTCAGCTGCCCGGTGGCCGCGGCGACGGCCAGCCGATCACGAGCCTGATCGAGCTCGAGTCAGGGACTCAAGCGGCGCACTATTTCGCCGGCCACGCCGGGCAGACCTTGCTGCTCGCCCACACCGGTGGCTTCGGGTTGCTGGCGCGCGTGGGCGATCTGCTGACGCGCCAGCGCGGCGGCAAGAGCTTCCTGAGCCTGGAGGCGGGCGAGAAGCCGCTGCCGCCCGCTCTCGCGACCGACGCGGCCCGGCAGGTGGCTTGCCTGTCGTTGGCAAGCCGGTTGCTGGTGTTCGGGCTCGATGAACTCAAGCGGCAGCCGCACGGCGGACGCGGCCTCACGCTGATCGATCTGGACCCGAAGGACGCCTTGGTCAGCGTCGCCGCGTTCGATCACACCCTGCGCGTGCTCGGCACCGGTCGCGGTGGCAAGGCCAAGGAGGAAACCTTGAAGGCTGCGGCGCTCGCGGGTCATGCGGGCAAGCGCGCACGCAAGGGGCGCGCCGTCGATCTGCCGATGAAGGCCTTGCGCGTGATGTCGGCCTGAGCCGGCGGCGCGAAGCACCTGCGCAGCTGTGCAGCGAAGCCGGCTCGACTCAGGCCTGCTCTGCGCAGTTGGCACAGGCGCGCCGGTTCGGCCTGAGCTGGCGGCGCGAAGCACCTGCGCAGCTGTGCAGCGACGCCGGCTCACTCTGGCCTGCGCTGCGCAGTTGGCAAGGTGTGGAAGCGAGTCAGCTCCCGTGGCTGCGCAGCACCCGGATCGCGGTGATGGCGATCAAGACGAACAGCACCAGGCTCCAGAAGTCGTAGGGCACGCCGAGCAGGCTGACGGCCGCGTCGGCGCAACTCGCGCGCGGCTCGAACACCGAAGGCAGCGCGCGGTCGAGTTGCAACGTGCTGATGATGCGGTCGGCCGAGGTCAGGTTGCACGAGGCCGATGCGGCGGCCCGGTAGTGCTGCCACAGAGCCGCCGCCGCACCGCACAGCGCCAGCAGCAGCGCGAGCCCGCCCGCGACCACGCGGCCGGCTGCACTGCTCCAGGCCAGGCCGATCAGGCAGGCCAGCGCGATGGCGAGGTACACCACGCGCTGCAGTACGCACCACGGGCACGGCTGCATGTCGAAGAAATGCTGTGACACCAGCGCGGCTCCGACCGCGGCCAGGCACGCGATCGCGATGCCGGCGAACAACCCTCTAGCGCGTGCCGCGGCCCGCGCCGCTGCGCGGCCCGCAAAGACATCGGCCATGGCTCAGGCCACCTGGACGATCAGCTCGATCTCGACGCAGGCACCGAGCGGAAGCTGAGCCACGCCGAACGTGCTGCGCGCATGGGCACCCTTGTCGCCGAAGACCTCGGCGAGCAGCTCCGAGCAGCCATTCGTGACCAGGTGCTGCTCGATGTAGAACGGCGTGCTGTTCACCAGGCTCACCACCTTGACGATGCGCTCGACCTTGTTCAGGTCGCCGATCGCGGCCTTCAAGGTACCGAGCAGGTCGATTGCGATCGCGCGCGACGCCTGCTGCCCGGTGGCCGTGTCGATGTCGCGCCCGAGCTGGCCGACCCAGGGCTTGCCATCCTTGCGCGCGATGTGACCGGAGAGGAACACGAGGTTTCCGGTGCGCACGAACGGCACGTAGGCGGCCGCCGGCACAGCCACCGGTGGCAGCGTGATGCCAAGCTCTGCGAGGCGGTCGGAAATGGAGCGGGCAGTGGTTGACATGGCTTGTAGGGGGACGCGTGTCGGAGCGCAAATCCTACACTGCACCGATGGGGGCGGGCACCGACGGGGTCTGGGGTGGCGACGCGGGCCAGCTTGCCGGCACGTCCTGGCGCACCCGCGCGAGCCGGCGCGGCGACACCGGCTGGCGCCTCGCGGGGCTGTTGCTGGCATGGATCGCCGGCGTCGCGTGGCAGCTCGGGCAGCCCGCGCTTTGGCCGACTGGCGCCTACGTGGCGCTGCTGCCGGTGGGCGGCCTGGGCCTGTGGGCCGCATGGCGCTGGCGACGCGCCCACCCGATCGGGTTGCTGGGGGTTGCGCTGGTCGCGGCTGGCTTCGCCGGCTGGCACGCCTCGGTGCGGCTCGCCGATGCGCTGCCGGCCGCGCTGGAGGGCCGCGATCTCGTGATCAGCGGGGTGGTGGCGAGTCTGCCCAGACGCAGTGTGAGCGGCCTTCACTTTCGCTTCGATGTCGACGCCGCGCTGCTGGACGGGGCGGCGGTGCGCATTCCGCGGCAGCTCGAGCTCGGCTGGTATCACGGCGGATCTCAGGGCTTGCGCGAGGGCGCCGGGCCGACGCCGCTGCAGTCCGGGTTCCGCGCCGGCCAGCGCTGGCGTTTCACCGCGCGGCTGCGCCAGCCGCACGGCAACCTGAATCCGCACGGCTTCGACCACGAGCTGTATCTGTTCCAACAGGGCGTGCGCGCCACGGGCTATGTGCGTGACGGGGCCACTCCGGTACTGCTGGAGCGCGCCGCCGGCCATGGCGTCGAGCGGCTGCGCCAGCGCGTGCGCGACGCCATCGAGGCGCGCATCGTCGACCCGCGTGCGGCAGGGGTGGTCGCGGCGCTGGCGGTGGGCGACCAGAGCGCGATCGAGCGCTGGGTATCGACAAACAAGTTCTACGCCGAGCGCTCCTATGAAGGTCGTGCTCACAGGCCGAAGCGTTCACATAAGGTTGTACGCCGGCCAGATTCCCAGTTCGACAATCAAGTCCTACTTTGGGCGCCCGAAACGGCGCGTCAATGGCGGTAGGAGCCTGACCAGACCTTCCGCCAGCGGTCCTGCAGAAGCGGTACGCAATCGCAGGATTGGTCTCTGCCGACGTGCATCAACCGTAGCTTGGCCCGAGCAAACGTGGCAACCGCCATCGCACCGTCCTGAGCTGCTTCAGTCG
>JBDSBD010000138.1:0-2899 GCA_039921765.1 Burkholderiaceae bacterium | reverse complement strand
GGCCATCATCCTGATGACCACGCCGATCCTGATGCCGGTGATCACCGCGGCAGGCTTTGACCCGATCTGGTTCGGCGTCATCCTCACCATCAACATGGAACTTGGCCTGATCACGCCCCCGGTGGGGTTGAACCTGTTCGTCATCAACGGCATCACCCCCGACGTCAGCCTGCCGACCATCCTGAAGGGCGCGTTCCCGTTCATGCTGTGCATGGTGCTGGCGATCGTCATCCTGTGTGTGTTTCCGGGCCTGGCCACCTGGCTGCCGACGAAGTTGATGGGCTGAGAGCGGCGCGGCACACGCGGGCCCGGCCGCACCTCACCCCCATGGGGCCACGCCGCCGACCCGACCTCGCGGCCGGTCAGGTCCGGGCCATCACGCCGGGCGCGCCGGGTTGGCGCGGGCGTGGCGGGTGATGAAGTCGCGGATCAGGTCGGCCACCGTGTCGAGATGTTCATCGAGCACGAAGTGGCCGCCATCGAGCAGATGCAGCTCGGCCCGGGGAACGTCGGCCAGGTATGCGCGCGCGCCCGCTTCGGGAAAGAACGCGTCGTTGCGCCCCCATGGCAGCAGCATCGGCGGCTTGTGTTCACGCAGCCAGCGCTGCCAGGTCGGATACAGCGCCACGTTGGACTGGTAGTCGAACAGCAGGTCGAGCATGACTTGCGCGCGACCGGGCTGGTCGAGCCAGTACTGGTCGAGCGTCCAGCTGTCGGGATTGATGCGCTGCGCATCGGCGGCGCCGTGGACGTGCTGCGCGCGCGTGGCGGCGAGGGTGAGTGCGCCGCGAATGGTCGACTCCATGCCGGTGCGGTCCGCCCAGTATTTCACTGCCGGCTGCATGTCCGGCCCCAACCCCGCCTCGTAGGCATTGCCGTTCTGCGCAATCACGCCCTCGATCCAGTCCGGATGGCGGCTCGCGATGCGGTAGCCGACCGGTGCGCCGAAATCGAACACGTACATGAAGAACCGCTTGATCCCGAGATGGGTCAGCCAGTGCTCGGTGACGTCGGCCAGGTGGTCGAAGGTGTATTCGAACTGGCCGCCGGCGTGGCTGGAGGCCGGCGCGCTGCTGTAGCCAAACCCCGGGTAGTCCGGTGCCAGCAGGTGGAAGCGCCCGGACAGCCGGTCGATCAGCGTCGTGTACTGATGCGAGGCCGACGGAAAGCCGTGCAGAAGGACGAGCACCGGCGCGTCGGCCGGGCCGGCCTCGCGGTAGAAGATGTCCAGACCGTCGATCGTCACGGTGCGATGGCGCACGGCGTTCGATGGATGGGTGGCGATCTTGGGGGTGGTGGTGGTGGTGGTGGTGATGGTGGTAGCGGAACGCGCTGGCGCGGTCATGGTGGTTTTCTCCTGCGAATCTTGCGGTCTGGCGCGAGTGCCGCGCCCTGCATTGACTAATGTATCGATGCATTAGTATCATTTCAACCGGCAACCATTGACCGGTATCGAGAACATGACCACTTCGTCCAACTTCCCGCTGCTTGGCGAACCGCTGGCGCTCGACCTGGTGAACACCTGCGTGCGCCGCGACGGCGCCGCCGTGGATCTGCTGGACACGCCTGCCGCGCTCTCGGCGTGGCTCAAGGCGCAGTCGGCGCGGCTGGCGTGGTCCGGTGCGGCCGCCGACGCCGATCTGCACGCGGTGCGTGAACTGCGAACCGCCGTGGCCGCCCTGCTGGACGCCCGGCGCGCCGGTTCGCGCCCGCCGGCGTCGGCGCTGCGCAAGGTCAATGCCGCGCTGGCGGCACCGGTCGCATCGGCCCGCCTGACATGGAACGCCGCCGGTCCGCGGTTGGCAGGTCCGGCCGAGGCCTCCCGGCGCCAGGTCCTGCTGCACGCGCTGGCGGCCGACCTCGTGAGCCTGCTCACCGGACCGTCAGCACTGCAACTGCGCGTGTGCGCGCATCCGGAGTGCGTGCTGCAGTTCGTCGCAGTCAACCCGCGCCGGCGCTGGTGCTCGGCGGCCGCTTGCGGCAATCGCGCGCGAGTGGCCCGGCACTACCTGCGCCAGCAGGCGCAACGCTGATGCCAGACACGCACGCCATGGACCGGCCGGATGCGTCGGTCGCTCCACGTTGGATGCTGCCGGTCATCTGCAGCGCCGCGTTCCTCGTGTTCGCGCAAGCCTTCATGGTCGCGCCGCTGTTCCCCACGCTGGTCGAGGCGTTGCACAGCCCGATCGGCCTGGTCGGTCTGGCGGCGCCCGCGTACCTGTTGTCGCAAGGGCTGGCTGTGCTGGTCATCGGGCCCTTGTCGGATCGACTCGGCCGGCGCGCGGTCATCCTCGCGTCACTGCTGTTGTTCACGGCATTCACGCTCGCGACTGCGCTGTCGTCCGGCATTGGTGGGTTTCTGGCCTGGCGTGCGGCCGCGGGCATCAGTGCGGCCGGCGTGGTGCCGATCAGCCTGACCTTGATTGGTGATGTCGTGCCGTTCCAGCAGCGAGGCCGCGCGCTGGGCTGGTTGTTCGGCTCGATTGCCGGTGGCACCGCCACCGGCGCCAGCGTGGGCGCCCTGCTGGTGGCCGTGGTGGGCTGGGCCGGCCTGTTCGTGCTGGTGGCTGCGCTCAGCGCCACCGTGCTGATCGTGGCCGTCGGCGCCGGTGCCTTTCCGCGGCTGGCCCGGCCGGCCGCCCCGGCCTGGTCGGTGGTCGTGCACGGCTACCTTGCGTTGCTGGCGCAGGCGCGGGCCCGGCGTACCTATGCCTATGTGCTGATCAACGCGGTGGTTCAGTCGGGCGTCTACACCTGGTTGGGAGTGTACCTGCACCAGCGCTTCGGCCTGGGCGAGATCGGCATCGGGCTGGCGCTGATGGGCTACGGCATTCCGGGCCTGCTGTTTGGTCCGGTGATCGGCCGCCTCGCCGACCGGCACGGCCGCGCGCGCATCATC
>JBDSBD010000137.1:0-3155 GCA_039921765.1 Burkholderiaceae bacterium | reverse complement strand
GGCGCCGCTCGAGTTCTGCGACCACGTCGGTGCGCCGCTGCAGGAAGGCTTGCTGCTGGTCCACAACACGCTGGTCGGCCTGAACCTGCGCGATCGCATCAAGGTGGGCTGCGCCGGCAAGGTGATCAGCGCGTTCGACATCGCGCGCATGCTCGCGCTCGGCGCCGACTGGTGCAACGCGGCGCGCGGCTTCATGTTCGCGCTCGGTTGCATCCAGGCCCAGACCTGCCACACCGGCAACTGCCCGACCGGAGTGACCACCCAGGACCCGCAGCGCGAGCGCGCGCTGGTGGTGCCGACCAAGGCCGAACGCGTCTTCCAGTTTCACGAGCAGACGCTGATGGCGCTGCAGGAACTGGTGCAGGCGGCCGGCCTGGCCGACCCGAGCGGGATCACCGCGGCGCACATCGTGCGACGCAGTGCCGACCAGGGCGTGAAGCTGCTCGCCAGCCTGCTGCCGTTCGTGAAGCCGGGCGAGCTGTTGCGCGGCGAAATGACGCAGCAGGTGTTTCGCACCTATTGGCCGATGGCCCAGGCGACGAGTTTCGGGGTCGCCGACCCGCAAGCCTTGACCGCCTGAGGGCGCTGCGGCCGGCTCGCGCCCTCGCCGACGCCCGTGCAACCGGTCGCGCAGGCGCCCGCGGCGCCCCGAAAGCTCAAGCCTTGGGTGGCTCGGTGTCGATGAAGCTCTGGCGCGCGTTCAGCTTGTCGGCCAGGCGCGCGAGGTTGGGGTGCGTGTCGCGCCAGCTGAGTTCCGGGAAGCGGAAATCGAGGTAACCCAGCGCGCAGCCGACCGCAATGTCGGCCAGCGAAAGATGGATCGTGGAGCACCAGGGCTTTTCGCCCAGGCCTTTGCTCATCGCCGCCAGCGCCGCGTGGATCTTGCCGAGCTGGCGCTCGACCCAGGCTTCGGAACGCTGCTCGGCACCGCGGCCGACCCAGCCGCGCTCCAGGCGCACCAGGATCGACGCATCGAGCAGCCCGTCGGCGAGCGCTTCCCAGGTGCGGACCTCGGCGCGCTCGCGGCTGCCTTCGGGGATCAGGCGGCTCACCGGCGAGCGCGTGTCGACGAACTCGACGATGACGCGCGAATCGAACACCGCCTCGCCGCCCTCGAGCACCAGGCAAGGCACCTTGCCAAGCGGGTTGGACGCAAGGATCGCGTCGCTGGCCCACACGTCCTCCAGGACCAGCTGGTAGTCGAGCTTTTTCTCCGCCATGACGATGCGCACCTTGCGCACGTAGGGACTCGAGAGTGAACCGATGAGCTTCATAGATGGTGTGACGAGCCGTCCCTGTGTTTGCAAACGATTCTAGCGGGGTGGCCACCCCCGTCGGTGGGATCGGCCCCACGGATCGCCACCGCGAATCGGTTGCGTGTCCCGGCCGCCGTCGGACGACTTCTACAATCGCGTCTGGCTGCCGCCGCCCTTTTCGCGCGCGGCGCGCCACCCACCATGAACCACTCCCCGCTCTCCGCCCTGTCGCCGCTGGACGGCCGCTACGCCGCGAAGGTGGCGGCGCTGCGCCCGCTGCTGTCCGAGTTCGGCCTGATGCACCGGCGCGTGCAGGTCGAGGTGGAGTGGTTCATCGCGCTGTCGGACGCCGGCTTTGCCGAGTTCAAGCCGCTGTCGAAGGCCGCGCGCGGGCTGCTGCGCGGCCTGGTGCTGCGCTTTTCGGAAGCCGACGCGCACGCGATCAAGGAGATCGAGCGCACCACCAACCACGACGTGAAGGCGGTCGAGTACTGGCTCAAGAGCCGCCTCAAAACGCACCCCGAGCTCGAGGGCGCGGAGGAGTTCGTGCACTTCGCCTGCACCAGCGAGGACATCAACAACACCAGCCACGCGCTGATGCTCGCGGCCGCGCGCAGCGAGGTGCTGCTGCCTGCGATCGAGCGCATCGTGCAGCAACTGACCGGCATGGCGCACGCCCTGGCCGAGTTGCCGATGCTCAGCCGCACCCACGGCCAGACCGCGAGCCCGACCACGGTGGGCAAGGAGATCGCCAACGTGGTCGCGCGGCTGGCGCGCGCGCGCGCGCGGATCGCCGACGTGAAGCTGCTCGCGAAGATGAACGGCGCAGTCGGCAACTACAACGCGCACCTCGCCGCCTACCCGGATTTCGACTGGGAAGGCTTTGCGCGCCGCGTCGTCGAGGAGCGCCTCGGCCTGGAGTTCAACCCGTACACGGTCCAGATCGAGCCGCACGACTGCATGGCCGAGCTCTTCGACGCGGTCGCGCGCACCAACACGATCCTGATTGACTGGTCGCGCGACGTGTGGGGCTACGTGAGCCTGGGCTACTTCAAGCAGCGCACGAAGGAGGGCGAGATCGGCTCGAGCACGATGCCGCACAAGGTCAACCCGATCGACTTCGAGAACGCCGAAGGCAACTTCGGCCTGGCCAATGCGCTGCTCACGCACCTGAGCCAGAAGCTGCCGATCTCGCGTTGGCAGCGCGACCTGACCGACAGCACGGTGCTGCGCAACATGGGCGTGGCACTGGGCTATGCGCTGCTCGGCTACGACTCGCTGCTGCGCGGGCTCGGCAAGATCGAGATCAACGAGGCCGCGCTCGCCGCCGACCTGGACAACGCCTGGGAAGTACTGGCCGAGCCGGTCCAGACCGTGATGCGGCGCTACCAGCTGCCCAACCCGTACGAGCGCCTGAAGGAGTTGACGCGCGGCAAGTCGGTCACGCGCGAGGCGTTTCACGCCTTCATCCGGACCCTGGAGATCCCGGCCGCCGAGCGCGACCGGCTGCTCTTGATGACGCCGGGCAGCTACATCGGCTTGGCCGGCGTGCTGGCAAAGCGCATTGGTTGAGAGTGAGATGCTGCGGGTGGAATGATTCCGCATCTCACGAGTTTGGCGCGCGGGGGCCGGCACAAGCCACGTCGGCGTGCGGTGCTGCGCTCGTGCAAAGGCGGCGTGCGGAGGTCGGCGCGCGCAAAGCCGGTGAGGGAGTGGCCGGCTGCGTTCAGCAAATTTCTTATTCACTCCGCCGGCCACTCCCTCACCGGCTTTGCCGCCACGATTGCGCGGCTCGAACCTCCCTCTACGTCGAAGCACTCCGAGCTGCGCCATGACCTTCACCGAACAACTCGCCCGCGCTGAAACGTTGAACGACTCGCTGCTGTGCGTCGGCCTCGA
>JBDSBD010000136.1:0-2647 GCA_039921765.1 Burkholderiaceae bacterium | reverse complement strand
CCGAGGTCGTCAACGTCCTGCACGGCTTCGAGGGCGAACTCGACGAGCATTTCCAGCGCGGTCGTCTGAACGGCTGGCGCCATGACGAGCTGCCCTGGGAGCAGATGTAGAGGCCGACGCGCGGACGGTGCCGGATCGGTGTTCCAACATCGCTGAACCGACGCCTTCTCCCGGGGAGCGGGTGGATCGAGCCCGCGCCAGCCAGTGTGGCGCTCCGCCCCGAATGCATGCGGCAACCGGTGTCGTCGCAGCGGAAACCTCTCAGTGCAGGAAACCGATGCCGCGTTGCTGCCGGACTTCGGGCTTGACCCGGTGCTCGGCCTCGAGCTGCGACAGGAACTCGTCGGGCTCGAACGCCTCGCCGAGGACCTCGATCTGACGCTTGACCGACGCAAAGTCGCCCAGTGCCAGCAGGTCGAGCCGCGCCAGCCGAGCCACCTGTTCGGCGCTCAGGCAGGCCGTGTCGCCGCCGAGCGCCTCGGTGACGAACATGCGCTCACGCTGCGCCGCGGTGAGCGGCTTGAAGCGGATCTTGAACGTGAAGCGCCGCAGCGCCGCTTCGTCCAGTTCGTGGAACAGGTTCGTGGTGCAGATGAACACGCCGGCGAAACGCTCCATGCCTTGCAGCATTTCGTTGACTTCGCTGACCTCGTAGTTGCGCTCGGCCATGCGCCGGCTGCGCAGGAAGCTGTCGGCCTCGTCGAGCAGCAGCACGGCGCTCTCGCCTTCGGCTTCCTCGAACATCTTTGCCATGTTCGCTTCAGTTTCGCCGACGTATTTGCTCATGATGTCGCTGGCCTGACGGATCATCAGCGGGCTTTGCAGCTCGCGCGCCAGATGCTCGGCCAGCGCGGTCTTGCCGGTTCCGGGTGGGCCGTAAAAGCACAGCGTGCCATTGCTGCGCCGGCGCAGCGCCTCGGCGATGCGCGGCACCTCGAAGCGCGATTCGGTGTTGAGCAGGCTCAGGTCGTAGTGCGTGACCACACGCCGCGCGCCGCGCTCGGCCCCGCCGTTGCCCAGCGCCTTGTCGGCGTTGACGAGCTGGCGCTCGATCAAGCCCTCGAGCTCATCGGCCTCGCCGGCCAGCCGCGCGAACTTGACCGCGGTGCGGATCTGCGCCGGCGTCAGCCCCTTGCGCCCGGCCAGCTTGGCGGCAAAACCCTCGGCCACGTCGACGCCGACGAGCGCGCGCGCCACCAGCGCTTCGCGCGCACCCGGCGGCGGGCTCTTGAGCTCGAGGTGGTACTGGAAACGGCGCCGGAACGCCGGGTCGATCTGCTCGATGCGGTTCGTGACCCAGATCACCGGCACCGGGTTGGTCTCGAGAATCTGGTTCACACAGGCCTTGCCACTGACGCTGCCGGAAAACGCGCCGTCGCCCGACTCGAGCCGCGTCATCAGTTGCGCCGCGTCGGTCGAGATCGGCGGAAACACGTCATCGACCTCGTCAAACAACAGCGCCACGTTCGGGCTGCCCTTCAGGAACACCTGGCTGATCTGCAACGAACGGTAGCGGTCGCGCCCCGACAGCGAGTTGCCGTCGCGGTCGGCGTACTCGACCTCGTAGAGTTCGAGCGCAGCGGCGTGCGCCGCGACCTTGGCCAGCTCGGTCTTGCCGGTGCCCGGCGGCCCGTACAGCAGCACGTTGACGCCCGGCTCCTTGCGCGCCACCGCGTTGCGCAGCAGCGCGGTCAGGGTCCGCTGGTCGGAGCCGACGAAGTCGAAGTCGGTCGGGGTCAGCTCGCTGCGCGCAGCCGGGCGTGTGAACACCGCCATCAACTCGGACGGTCCGTCGTACTTGCGCATCAGCACCTGGGGCAACTGTTCGCTGACCTTCATCAGGTCGGACAGATCGGTGATGTTGTGCTCGGAGATCAGGTTCTCGATCATGCCGATGCGCTCGAGCCGGGAGCCGGCGCGCAATGCCTCGGCCACGTCGGCCGCGCTGACGCCCGCGACGCTGGCGATCGCCGCATATGCCTCCTGCGCGTTCGAGACCTTGAACTCGACCAGCAGTCCGCGCAGATCGCGCTGGTAGCGTGCCAGCGTGCCGTACAGCAGCAATGCGCGCTCGGCGGGGTTGAGCTGGAGCAGGCCCGCGAGCGCGTCGATGTTCTTCTCGACCAGCGTCGATTCCTTCTTGAGGCTGCGCGCCAGCCATTCGGCGCTGGCGCCGAGCATCGTCAGCAGGTCCTTGGGCGCGTCCTTGATGTACTCGTCGATATAGAAGAACAGGGTGCCCTCTTCGTACGCACCCCGCCAGGCGCCGAAGCGGGTCATGAAGGCTTCGTCGGAGAGCGCCTCCTGGCCATGCCAGTGCTCGTTGCCGCGGCAGCGCCGGTTGAGGAACGCGCGCAGACGCGCCAGCACCGAGGCCGGCCAGACCAGGTGGCGCCCGGTGAGCGCCAGCAGGCTGTTCCAGTCGCGCCTCAGGTTGAAGCGCGAAGCGTTGCGCATTGTCAGCGTCAGCACGAAGTGCGAGCACATGCGATCCAGCACCGGCGCTTCCTTCAATCCGGGGGACAACAACGGCGGCATGTCGCCGTGACTCTTGGCCATTGCACCTCCTGCGGGCGGGTTGCTCGCGGGCCATCTTGGCTCAGAGTGCCCTCAGGGGCAAGCCCCGCGGCCCAGCGCCACACGCGAC
>JBDSBD010000135.1:0-7196 GCA_039921765.1 Burkholderiaceae bacterium | reverse complement strand
AGTACGGGCCGCAAGCCCGGTGATCTTCGACCAGCGCACCACCGCGCCGGCCGAAAGCTGCGGCGTGAGCCGCCGATTGAACTGGACGGACCCGCCCGCCTGCCGACTGTCGGCGGCCGCGCCAGCGGGCAGCGACAACGGATCGCCATCATGAGTGAGCAAGCGCAGGGTCTGCGTGTACAGCGTCACGGAAGCGGTGTTGCGCGCTCCGAGCAGCGTCCAGCTCACTTGGTTCGACGTCTGGAGCTGCGGGTACTCGGCCACCACGTCGACGGGATGCTGCTGACGCGTGTCCAGACCACGGCTCGTCACGAGGTTGTCAACGAGCTCTCCGCGAACCGTGGGATCGGGATAGCGCGTGGTCAGGATCGCATCGAGCAGGCCGCGGATGTCGGCCCCCTGCCCCAGCACGCCGAGCGAGGCCGACGACCTGACCGGCTGGCGGCTCATCGTCAGCGCGAACGACATGAAGGGCATGCGGTGGCGAAGCTTCAGGACGCCGGCGCGCCCGAAGAAGCGCTGCTCCAGTTCCGCAGACAGCTGGGTGCGCGGACCCGGAGTCCATTGGGCGGACATTCCGTAGAGTGAATCGGTGTGGTCACTGAGCAGCGAACGGCTGTGGTCTGCTCCCGCCACCGCGCCAAGCACGAACTGGTCGCCAAGCGCGACGCTGGCCCGCAGCCGCGCCGTGTCGAGCGTGAAGCGGCTGGCCGCGGATCCCTGCGACTCCTCCTCAAGCCGCGACAACTCCGCCGCGGCCCCCAAAGGCATCGGCTTGCGTTCGAGCCGGATCAGGCTGTGGTTGGAGACGAACCGCGAACCAACACCCGCGCCGTTGGTCGTTAGCACGGCGTCGTGTCGGGCAAGAAACGAGACGTCGGGCCACAACTCGCGCTCGATGTACGGACTCACGCGGTAGGCACTTGCCGTGCGCCGATTGGCGCCGGTCGTGCTGTCCGCCCGCGCCCCAAACGGATCCGATTCGGATTGGTAGACCTGGGCCGCCGCATCAAGGTACAGCAGCCGTTCCACGGCAGTGAGTTTCATGCGGGCCCGAACATTGGGCAAGACGCCGCCCTGCTGGGTTCCATTGGCGTAGGCAAGCAAGGCGGCGCTCGCCTGCAGATCAAAGTCGAGGCCCGCGCCGCGCCGGCTCATCACGACCTTGGGCCGAACCACCGCGATGAAATCGTTTCGTTCCTGCCCCGCAGCGCTCAACGCGCCGTTATCGGTGGCCGTCAAGTTGGTGTCAACCGAGAGCTGCGGTAAGGAGGCTTGCGCGCGCAGGGAAAGCGGGGCAATCGTCAGTGTCGCAATGCCCAGGAGCTTGCCAACCTGCCCGATCGAGCGCCTCGCGGGCACCCTGCCCGGCGCAGACGTGCCACCCGCTGCATGCGACCGTGGCGCAAGCACGGCGGTCAGATCCAGCTCTGCGGGATGATGATGATGTCGCCCGGCATCATCGCAACATTTGCCGAGATGTCGCCGCGCTTGAGCAGGTCCTTGAGGCGCACGCTGTACTGCTTGCCGCCTTCCGAGCCGCGGATCAGCACCGCGCCGTTGCCGTCGGCAAAGTCGGTGACGCCACCGACCTGGATCATCACGTCCAGGATCGACATGTCCTGGCGGTACGGCACCGCCTGCGGCTTGGCGGCTTCGCCGACGATGCGGATCTGGTCCGAGTAAACCCCCTGGAAGCCGGTGACGACGATGCTCACCACCGGGTCGCGGATGTACTTGGCCAACGCCTTCTCGAGGTCGCGCGACAGGTCGGCCGGGTTTCGACCGGCGGCCGGAATGTCTTCGACCAGTGGTGTGGAGATGTAGCCATCCGGACGCACCGTCACGGTGGCGGACAACTCGGGATTGCGCCAGACAACGATGTTGAGCGTGTCGAGCGGGCCAATCTTGTAGCGCAGATTGGGCGCATCGACCACGCGCGGTGCCGGCGGATAGGGCGCCAGTGTCGTACAGGCCGAAAGCGCGATGGCCGCAGCGCACAAGAACAACAGCCCGGTGGCACGTCCCCAAGGGAGGTTTCGGGCATCGGCGCGACCACAGGAGTGCAAGGTGTTCATTGGTCCCTTTCCGGAGGCGCCGGACGGCGCGTCAGACCCACGATGATCGCTGTCGAGCTTGTAACGAAGAAGTCTACCCTCAGCGTCGAGTGCGCATACCCTTCATCCTTGGGGTGCTGAGCGGCGCCGAGGGCGGAGTCGACCTGCCCGTGCTACGACGCATGCCGGTCGGCGAGCCACTGTGCGAGATGGGCCGCGATGCGCGTCGCGGCATGGCCATCCCACAAGGCCGGAGGCGATTTCGGAGCGCTGCCCTGGAACAGGATCTGCCAGACCGCCCGCGCGGCTCCGGTCACGCTGGCGCCCACCTCGATGCCGGGCAACCAGCCGCCGGTGTCGACGTGGTGGGCATGGCGCGCGCCGAGCGACAGGCACGGCACGCCCAGGGTCGCCGCCTCTTCCAGCACGTCGAGGCAGTCCGTGAGTACGCAGCTCGCGTCGCAAAGCAGGTGCACGAAGTCCGCATGCGCCAGCTCGTCGATGCAGGAGATCCGGTCACTCTTTAGCGTGCGCGCCAGGCCGCTGCCGTACAGCGCCAGCATCGAAAACCGGCGCATCGGCCACACGAGCGGCAGATCGCGGCTCACCTCACGCAGCATGGCGACGATCTCGTCGCCACAAGGCGAGGGAGCACCCGCGGCCTGCTGCTTCAGCGCGACGACTCCATAGACCGGTGGATCGCGCTCATGACCGTGCTCCGCAAGCCGCGGCCGAGCACCCTGCGGGACTTGGGCTATCTGCTGCAAGGCCAGGTAGACGGCATCGGAGAGCAGGTTTCCGACTCCCCGCGACAGCGCAGCCGAGGTGAAGTCGTCATCCTGTCGGGCGGCCTGGCAGTCGAAGCGCAGGCCGGCGAGCCTGGCTATGGAGGCTCTCGCCGAGCCAGGGTCGAGGCGTTCGTCGGCGCCCTGGGCGTCGGCGCCTACGTGCACGAGCGCCACACCCTGCTCGCGAGCAATCCGCGCGCAACACTGCGAGACCGAGTCGCCGTCGAACACGATCACCGCTTCCGGTCGGCACTGTTCGACAAGGCGCTGGAAGTGGGCTTCGGTCTGGGCCGGTACAGGTTGGACGTCGACGTCGGCCAGCACGATCGGCTGCTGCGCAACCCCGGCAAACGCGTGGAGGTCATGGTCGAGCTGCCATGGGCTGCCGTCCGTCAGGCTCACCAGCGCCGGCGGCGGCAGGTCGCGCCGTTGGCCGATCGCGCACAGCAGCGGCAGCGCCTTGACGTGGTCGCTGCGGCCGCTCGCGACCAACCAGAGCGCGCCGCGGGCTGGCGGTGCCAGTTGCAGTCGATCAAACGCGGATTGCAACGGTGCCCGGGCCGGAACGGTCAGCGTCGCGCCGACCTCCACCTCGAGCTCACGCACGACCGCGAGCACCGTGGCAGCGTCGATTCGCATGCTCCCGGCCAGGAACTGCGAGAGCATCAGCCGATTGCTCAGCACGTTGATGCGGCGTGGCACGCCGCCGGTATGGCGATGAATCTCCTCGAATGCCGCGGCGTCGAATGCCGGGGTGCCGGCCCAGCCCACTTTCAGCAGGCGATGCTCGATGTACTGCCGCGCCTGCTGCGCCTCGAGCGGGCCGAGATGGGCGGGCGGTTGCATGCGCGATGGCAGGTCGGGCAGTTCCGCAGCAGCCAGATGCGCTCGCAGCTCCGGCTGGCCGGCCAGACAGATGCGAAGCACGGCGTTCTGGGCCACCGCCCGGTCGGCCAGGTCGAGCAGGCATCGCAGCGCCGCGCAATCCAGGTTTTGCGCCTCGTCGATCACGAGCAGCGCGGCGCGCCCGTTCAGACCCTGCAGGAAGCGGCGCAGGTCGGCCATCAAGCCCTCGCGCGTGCCCCGCGAATCCCTGACACCAAACGCGGTGGCGACCGCGCACATCAGTTCGTCGGCATCGAGTTGGGTGTTCGCGAGCTGGGCCACCACGATGCCGGCGGCCTCGAGCTCCGCCAGCCAGACCCGCAGCAGCGTGGTCTTGCCCGCCCCGATCTCGCCGCTCATGATCACGAACGGTGACTCGAGCGAGAACACTTGCCGCAGCGCCGCCAACGCGGCGTGATGCGAGGGGCTGTCGAAATAGAAGAACGGGTCCGGACTCAGCTGGAACGGTGGCCCGGTGATCCCGAAATGCCGCTCGTACATGGTTGGCCCCTGGGCGCCGTTCGCGCGTGCCTGGAGCGGATCGATCGCGATCCGCGCGTCTCCCGCGACCGAGAATACTCCCGGTGACGGGCTCGCGCACACCCACCTGCGTCAGATCCTCGGTCCAGACGCTCGCGCGCGGCCAAGGTCAAAGGTTCAATGGCGCGGTCGATCAGGTGCTCGGCATCGACGCACCACTCGCCCACACCCGAATCAGAGGGCCCTCTGCGCCGCAGCCGCGCATCCCAGCCGATGCGCGGCACTCATCAGGCCGCTTCGCGCGACGCCTTCTTGCGCTCGTGTTCCTTCAAGTGGCGCTTGCGGATGCGGATCGACTTCGGTGTGATCTCGACCAGTTCGTCATCGGCAATGAACTCGACCGCGTACTCCAGGGTCAGGATGATCGGTGGCGTGATCTTGATCGCGTCTTCCTTGCCCGACACGCGGAAGTTGGTGAGCTGCTTGCCGCGCACCGCGTTGACGACCAGGTCGTTGTCGCGCGAGTGGATGCCGATGATCATGCCCTCGTACAGCGGATCGCCGGCCTTCACGAACATACGGCCGCGATCATCGAGCTTGCCGAGCGAATAGGTCACGGCCTCGCCGTCGTCCTGGCTGATCAGCACGCCGTTCTTGCGCCCCGCGATCTCGCCCTTGTAAGCCTCGTAGCCATCGAAGATGTTGCTGATGAGGCCGGTGCCACGCGTCAGGTTCATGAACTCATTGGAGAAGCCGATCAAGCCGCGCGCCGGGATTCGGTACTCGAGCCGCACCCGGCCCATGCTGTCGGACTCCATGTTGACGAGCTCGGCGCGGCGCTCGCCGAGCGCCTGCATCACCGCGCCCTGATGCTGGTCCTCGATGTCGGCGGTGACGAGTTCGATCGGCTCCTCGCGCTCGCCGTTCGTCTCACGGTACACCACGCGCGGTTTGCTCACTGCAAGCTCATAGCCTTCGCGGCGCATGTTCTCGAGCAGGATCGTCAGGTGCAACTCGCCACGCCCCGAGACTTCGAACACGCCGTCTTCGTCGGTATCGATGACGCGCAACGCCACGTTGCTCTGCAGTTCCCGTTCGAGTCGATCGCGGATCTGGCGGCTCGTCACGAACTTGCCTTCGCGGCCGGCGAGCGGTGAGTTGTTGACGCAGAAGTTCATCGTCAAGGTCGGCTCGTCGACCTTGAGCATCGGCAGCGGCTGTGGCTGCTCCAGATCGGTCAGTGTGACGCCGATACCGATGCCCTCGATGCCGTTGATCAGCACGATGTCGCCCGGACCGGCCTCGGTCGCCTGCTTGCGCTCCAGACCTTCGAATTTGAGCACCTGGTTGACGCGTGCCTTGAACGGCGTGCTGTCCGGGCCGCTGTAGACCGCCACGTCCTGCAACGGCTTGAGGAGGCCCTGGTTGATGCGCCCGATGCCGATGCGACCGACGTAGCTCGAGTAGTCGAGCGAGCAGATCTGCAACTGCAGAGGCGCGTCAGGGTTGCCATGGTGGGCCGGCACGTGCTCCAGCATCGCGTCGAACAGCGGCTCCAGGTTGGTACCCGTCTCACCCGGAGTGAGCGTGGCCCAGCCGTTCAGCCCCGAGGCAAAGACCACCGGAAAATCGAGTTGCTCCTCGGTCGCGCCAAGCTTGTCGAACAGCTCGAAGGTGGCGTTGATCACGTAGTCGGGTCGGGCCCCGGGGCGGTCGATCTTGTTGACGACAACAATGGGTCTCAAGCCGAGCGCGAGCGCCTTCTTGGTCACGAAGCGGGTTTGCGGCATCGGTCCTTCGACCGCGTCGACGAGGAGCAACACGCTGTCCACCATCGACAGCACGCGTTCGACCTCTCCGCCGAAGTCGGCGTGGCCGGGTGTGTCGACGATGTTGACGTGTGTGCCCTTCCACTCGATCGCGCAGTTCTTCGACAGGATCGTGATGCCGCGCTCCTTTTCGATGTCGTTGCTGTCCATCACGCGCTCGGCGACCTTCTCGTTCTCGCGGAAGGTGCCGCTTTGGCGCAGCAGTTGGTCGACCATGGTGGTCTTGCCATGGTCGACGTGGGCGATGATGGCGATGTTGCGGATCTGGCGATTCATGATGGTGTCGTTTTCGTGAGCAAGGGACGATCAGTTCACAGGGGTTGAGAGAAGGCCCTGTACCTCCAGCGGGCTCAGCAGGCGGGTCGAGATCAACTCGCCGGCTGCAATGTGGCCCCCACCGAGGAAGGCTCTCGGTTCGGGGCCGTAGACGCGCACGTTGGCTGCGTCGGCGAGCGGCACGCGACGCCGCAGACCGCTCAGGAAGCGCCCCGCATCGTCGCTGCCGAGACGCACGACCGGCCAATCGGCGAGCAGCGCGTCGGCATCCAGGAGCGCTGCGTCACGCTCGGTCTCGCTCATCTCCGCCAGGCGGTCCAAGGTCAACGCATCTTGCAGGGACAACGCGCCGCTGCCGGTGCGGCGCAGTCCTGCAAGGTGCGCGCCGCAGCCGAGCGCCGCGCCGATGTCTTCGGCCAGGGTGCGGATGTAGGTGCCCTTGGAGCACTGCACGTCCAGGGTCCATTCGGTGTTGTCACTCCCGGTGTCGACCACTTCAATGCGATGGAGAGTCACGCGGCGTGGCGTGCGTTCGACCTCGATGCCGGCGCGGGCGTATTCATAGAGCGGGCGTCCGTCACGCTTGAGCGCCGAGTGCATCGGCGGCACTTGATCGATGACACCGACGAAACGCGCGCACGCGGCTTGCAGTTGGTCACGCGTGACATGAACCTCGCGCCGCTCCACAAGCTCGCCTTCCGCATCGGCCGTGGTCGTGGTGATGCCCAGCTTCAACGTGGCGAGATAGCGCTTGTTCGCCTCCAGGCTGACCTGCGCGAACTTGGTGGCCGCGCCGAAGCACAGCGGAAGCAAGCCGGTGGCGAGCGGGTCGAGCGTGCCGGTGTGACCGGCCTTCTCGGCCCGATAGAGGCGCTTGACCT
>JBDSBD010000134.1:0-5263 GCA_039921765.1 Burkholderiaceae bacterium | reverse complement strand
GGCGACGCAGTGGCCGTGGTCGGCGGTCGCGGTTTGCAAATGGGGGTTCATGTTCAAGCCTCGGTTGAATCGGATGTGGGAGAAGGCTGGCGTGCCAGCCGCTGGCGCTTGTTGCGGCTGCGGATGTTGAGGGCTTCGACACCGAGCGAGAACGCCATGGCCGCATAGAGGTAGCCCTTGGGCACGTGGACCTCGAAGGCTTCGGCGACCAGCGCCGTGCCGACCATCACGAGGAAGGCCAGCGCCAGCACCTTGACCGACGGATGGCGCTCCACGAACTCGCCGATGGGTTTGGCAGCGAGGAGCATCACCCCGACCGCGACGACGACCGCCGCCACCATCACGGCAAGCTCGTCGACCATGCCCACCGCGGTGATCACCGAGTCGAGCGAGAACACGATGTCGATGATGGCGATCTGGCCGACGATGGCCCACAGCAGCTTCTTGCCGGCGGCCTTCAGCGCGGCCGCGTCGGCAATGGGTGGCCCGTCGAGCTCGCGCGCCTCGACCTCGATGAAGATCTCGTTCGAGGCCTTGTAGAGCAGGAACAGGCCGCCGAGCAGCAGCACCAGATCGCGCCCGCTGATGCCCTCGCCGATGATGTTGAACAGGTCGGCCGTGAGGCCCATCACCCAGCTGAGCGAGAACAGCAGCGCCAGCCGTGTCAGCATCGCGAAGCTCAGACCGAGGCGGCGGCCCAGGTCGCGCTGATGCGCGGGCAGCCGCGCCACCAGAATCGAGATGAAGATGATGTTGTCGATGCCCAGCACGATCTCGAGTGCGGCGAGCATCGCAAAGGCGATCCAGATGTTGGGGTCGAGCAGGAGTTCCACGGGCGGTTGGTTGATTTGGCGGCAGAGCGTGCAATCTAGGGGCTCAGACACTTCGCGTAAAGTCGAATTACGCGAAGCCTTTGTTCGTGGAATTCGTAGCCTATGAACTTCAAGCACCTCTATTACTTCTGGGCCACCGCCAAGGCGGGCGGCATCATGCGTGCCGGCGAGCAGCTGCACACCACGCCGCAGACTCTGTCGGGGCAGATCAAGCTGCTCGAGGCGCGGCTGGGTTGCGCGCTGTTTCGCAAGAGCGGACGGCGCCTCGAGCTCACCAACGAAGGGCGCATTGCGCTCGGCTATGCCGATCAGATCTTTGCGTTGGGCACCGAGCTGGAGGCCGCCATCGGCAAGGCGCGCAGTGGGCCGACGACACTCGACTTTCGCGTCGGCATTGCCGACTCGGTACCCAAGGGCATCGCCTACCGGCTGCTCGAGCCGGCGCTCGGCCTGCCCGATCCGGTGCGGCTGATCTGCCACGAAGGCAAGCTCCAGGATCTGCTGGCGCAGATCTCGGTGCACCGGCTCGACCTCGTGATTGCCGACGAGCCGCTGGGCCGCCAGCACAGCGTGAAGGCGTTCTCGCACGCCCTGGGCACCACGGCGATGAGTTTTTTCGCCACGCCACAGTTGAAGGCCACGCTGGCGCGCGCGTTCCCGAAGTGTCTGGCGGATGCGCCGATGCTCAAGCCTGGTGTGGCCTCGGCCATGCGCCAGCGACTCGAACTCTGGCTGGCGCGCCAAGAACTGCGCCCGAGCACGATCGGCGAGTTCGACGACGCCGCACTCATGAAGGCGTTCGGCGCCGAGGGGCGCGGTGTCTTCATGTCGCCGACCGTGCTGGAAGCCGAGACCTGTGCCCAGTACGGTGTGCGCGTGCTGGGCCGCAGCACCGACCTGGTCGAGGAGTTCCATGCGATCTCGGTCGAACGGCGCATCACCCATCCCTGCGTCGCCGCCATCACGCAAGCGGCGCGCGACGAACTGTTCATCGGTTGAGCCACCCAGGCAAGTGGTGCGCGCGGCCGATCGGCTGACGAAAGGATCTGCCGTTTTCAAGTCCGGCTCGATGAACGGCTTCGGCCGTCAGGAGAGGGGTCGCTCACGAAGGGCCGCTTGGGTGCGGCTCAGCTGTTCTCGTGGGTGTCGATGGCGTTCGGCGCGAGCTCTCCCAAGGGCCCGTTGCCTGTTCGTGCAGAGAGAACGGTCTGGCCGGCGGTCCGGTCCGGCCGCTACCAACCGATCTCCCACGGCGGTGTGGGCGCGAAGCGCTGCACCAGGAAGTCGATCAGCGCGCGCACGCGCATCGGCATCGTGCGGTTGGACTGGTGCACCAGGTAGATGCCGAACTCGGGTACGACCTCGAACTCGCGCAGCAGCGGCACCAGCCGGCCGCGCCGGAGGTCGTCCGCCGCGACATACTCGGGCAGCGGACCCAGGCCCAGCCCCGCGACCAACGCGGCCTGGGTGGCGTCCATGTCGTCGGTTTCGAGGCGTGCGGTGAAATGCACCGTGTGGTCGCGACCCGCGTGCCGCAGGGTCCAGACCCCTTTCGGCGCCAGCGGCGGAAACACCACCGCATCGTGGCCGGCCAGGTCGGCCACTGCGCGCGGCGTGCCGCGTCGTGCCAGGTAGGCGGGCGCGGCGCACATCAGCTTGCGGTTCACCGCCAGCTTGCGTGCCACCAGATTCGGGTCGGGGTTGTCCGACACGCGAATGCCGATGTCGAAACGATCCTCGCCCAGGTCGATCCTGCGGTTGTTGCACGAAAGCTTGATCTGGATCTCGGGGTGCCTGGACTGGAACTCGCCCAGCGCCGGCATCAGGTGGCGCAGCGCAAAGGCCTGCACACAGGTCACGCGCACCAGCCCGGCCAATTCGGACTGCGTCTGCTTCACCCGCTGCTCGGCATAGGCGGCCTCGTGCACGACGCGTGCGCAGTGCTCGTAGAAGGTCGCACCGCCTTCGGTCAGGCTCAGTTTGCGCGTGCTGCGGATCAGCAGCTTCAGGCCCAGGGACTGCTCCAGCGCGCTGATCTGACGGCTGACCACGGACTTCGACAGACCGAGTTGTGTTGCGGCGGCGGAAAAGCTCTTCGCTTGCACCACCTGTTCAAACACGGACATCGCGGCCAGACGCTCTCTTATTTGCATGATTGAAGCAACAATGAATTGCTGAAACCCATATTTACATCGAAATGGCAACAAACTACATTCTGACGCATCGTGGAGTTTCAGGAGTCAGGCATGCATGGAGACGTCATCAAGCTGGGCGGGTTGCAGATCCGCTATCTGATCGATGGTTCGAAGACCGGTGGGCTGGGCGCGTTCGAGCTGACGGTGGCGCCCGGCGCCAACGTGCCGCCGCCGCACAGCCACGAGCACAACGACGAGCTCATCTACGGCCTCGAAGGCACGCTCGGCTATTCGGTTGACGGTGTGGCGCAGGACCTGACCGCCGGCCAGTGCATGTCGTCGCCGCGCGGTTCGGTGCACAGCTTTCGAAACTCCGGCACGACGACGGCGCGCGCGTTGATCGTCATGGCGCCGGACATCGGTGCACAGTATTTCCTCGACGTGGCTGCGGTGGCCAATGCCGGCGGCCCGCCGGACCGGGCCAGGCTGATGGACGTGATGGCGCGCTACGGTCTGGTGCCCGCGGCGCCGCCGCAGCAGCCGGCGAAAGAATCCCCTGGCGTCACCGCCGGGTCTTGAGGGGCATCTTCATTGGAGATGGTCACGGTCTGGGCGGTGGCGGCGCGGCGGCAGGGCTGAGGCTTGGCCGCTTGGAGCACGTCGGCGCCCTCGACTTGACCCGGCACAGCCGCGGCAGCTCAGCCGGGCCGTTCGGTCGTCGGCACCACAGCGCTGCGGCACGCTCCGAAGCCGAGGCACGGGGCCCGGCCGCTCGCCGGACTGAGAAGGGCGGCCACCGACGCCACGGTGCACGAGGCACAGGGCGCGCCCGCGGCAATCGGGGCTTGCTGTGCTCAGGCGGCCGGTGCGGCGGGCTCGCGCAGCCCGAACATGCTCCAGCCCTGCATCGTCAGCACCACGTCGCGGTGCTGGTTGAGCACTTCCCAGTCGGAGCGGATGAGGCCCACGCTCGGGCGGCTGGCCATGACGCGTGCCTCGAGCACGGTCAGGCGCACGCTCAGGGTGTCGCCGGCGAATACCGGTTTGAGCCACTTCAGCTGCTCGATGCCGGGCGAGCCCAGGCTGCTCGAGTCGAGCAGGTAGGCGTCGCACATCATGCGCATCGCCATCGCGCAGGTGTGCCAGCCGCTCGCCGACAGCGCGCCGAACAGTGACGCCCTGGCGGCTTCGTCGTCCAGGTGAAAAGGCTGCGGATCGAACTGCCGCGCGAACGCCAGCATCGCCTCGCGCGTGACCTGCATCGCGCCGAATTCGCGCACGCTTCCGACCCGAAAGTCTTCCCAGTACAGGCGGGTGGGGGTCGGTGAAGGGCGGGCGGCGGAGGCAGTCATGGCGTGCGAAGGTTCGGGGGGTGAAGCTCAGGATAGCGGCTCGCGCGCGACCGCGTCGTACACGAGCTCGGCGGCAGCGAGGTCTTCGAGCGCGTTGCCGACCGACTTGAACAGCGTGCGCTGCGCCGCACCCATGCGCCCGGCTCGGGTGCCGGCGCACAGCTCGGCGAGCGTGCCTTGCATTCGCGCGGCGTCGAAGGCCCCGGCCTGGATGGCTTGCAGCACGTCGCCCGATTTCTGCAGCGCCTCCGGCGTGTCGACGTACACGGCGCAGCGCGCGAAGCAGGCGGCGTCGGTCTCGCGCATCGCGGGGGTGAAGCTGCCGATCAGGTCGAGGTGGCTGCCCTCGCGCAACCATGCGCCGCGGATCAGCGGCTCGGTCGAGAGGGTCGCGCAACTGATGATGTCGGCCTGCGCGGTGGCCTGCGCCAGATCCGTCACCGCACGAGCCGCCAGGCCCTGCGCGCACAGCTGCGCGGCGAGCTGCTGCGCGCTTTCGGCGCGGCGGCTCCATACCGTGACTTGATCGATCGGGCGCACCGTGCGCATCGCCTCGGCCAGCAGCGTCGCCACTCGTCCCGCGCCGACCACGAGCAGGCGGTGCGCATCGCTGCGTGCGAGGTAGGAGGCTGCCAGCGCCGAGGCCGCCGCGGTGCGCCGTGCGGTGATCTCGTTGCCGTCGATCTGCGCCAGCGGCTCGCCGGTGCCGGCATCGAACAGCAGATAGGTCGAATGCAGGCCGGGCAGGCCCTGCGCGCGGTTGCCCGGAAAAATGGCCACCGTCTTGACCCCCAGGCGTGCGCCGGCGCGCCAGGCCGGCATCAGCAACACCGTGCCGCCGGGTCCAGGCGAGCCGTCTGCGGCTTCGATGCGGTGGGTGTGGCGCAGCGGCACCTCGCAGCCGGCCACGAACATCTCGCGCAGCGCGGCGATCAGCGCCTCG
>JBDSBD010000133.1:0-6704 GCA_039921765.1 Burkholderiaceae bacterium | reverse complement strand
CCCGAGCACGTTGGTGTGGTGCATGGGCCAGACCCAGCATTCGATCGGCAGCGCCATGGTGCGGGCCTCGTGCATCGTGCAACTCGCGCTTGGCAACGTCGGCGTGAGCGGGGGCGGCGCCAACATCTTCCGCGGCCACGACAACGTGCAAGGTGCCACCGACATCGGTCCGAATCCCGATTCGTTGCCAGGCTACTACGGCCTCTCCGAGGGTACGTGGAAGCATTACGCGGCGGTCTGGGACGTCGATCTCGAGTGGATCAAGAAGCAGTACGCGCCCGGCATGATGGGCAAGCCCGGCATGACGGTGTCGCGCTGGATCGACGGTGTGCTCGAGAAAAACGAGTTGATCGACCAGGACAGCAACCTGCGCGGCCTGATCTTCTGGGGCCATTCGCCGAACTCGCAGAGCCGCGGCTTCGAGATGAAGAAGGCGATGGACAAGCTCGACCTGCTCGTCGTCATCGACCCGTATCCATCGGCCACCGCGGCGATGGCGGCGATGCCGGGCAAGCCCGAAGACCTGAACGCGAATCGTGCGGTCTACCTGCTGCCCGCCGCGACGCAGCTCGAGACGTCGGGCTCGGTCACGGCCTCGAACCGCTCGCTGCAATGGCGAGAAAAGGTCATCGATCCGCTGTTCGAGTCGCGCACCGACCAGATGATCGCCTATCAACTCGCCGAAAAGCTCGGCTTCGGCAAGGAGCTGGTCAAGAGCAACAAGCTCGTTGCGGCCAAGGGCGGCATGATGGAACCGGAGCCCGAAGCCGTGCTGCGCGAGATCAACCGCAGCAACTGGACCATCGGCTACACCGGCCAGTCGCCTGAGCGCCTGAAGGCCCACATGCGCAACATGCACGTCTTCGACGTGAAGACCTTGCGCGCCAAGGGCGGTATCGACAAGGAAACCGGCTACAAGCTCGACGGCGACTACTTCGGGCTGCCGTGTCCCTGCTACGGCACGCCGGAGATCAAGCACCCCGGTACGCCGAACCTGTACGACACGTCCAAGTCGATGATGGACGGCGGCGGAAACTTCCGTGCCAATTTCGGGGTCGAGCGCGATGGCGTGAATCTGCTGGCCGAAGACGGGTCGCACTCGAAAGGTGCCGAGCTCACCAGCGGATATCCGGAGTTCGACCACATGCTGCTGAAGAAGCTCGGATGGTGGAACGACCTGACCGAGACGGAGCGGACAGCGGCAGAAGGCAAGAACTGGAAGACCGACCTCTCCGGTGGGATCCAGCGGGTTGCGATGGCGCACGGCTGCCACCCCTGGGGCAATGCCAAGGCGCGGGCGGTGGTCTGGAACTTCCCCGATCCGGTGCCGCAGCACCGAGAGGCCATCTATTCGACCCGGCCCGAGCTGATCGACAAGTACCCGAGCTACGACGACAAGAAGACGTTCTGGCGGCTGCCCACGCTGTTCAGGAGCCTGCAGGAGACGAACCGCGACATCGGCAAGACCTTTCCGCTGATCCTGAGTTCGGGGCGGCTCGTCGAGTACGAGGGCGGCGGCGAGGAAACGCGTTCCAACCCGTGGCTGGCCGAGCTGCAGCAGGAGATGTTCGTCGAGATCAATCCGGCCGCGGCGAACGACCGTGGCATCCGCAATGGCGAGTGGGTCTGGGTCAAGACCCCGAGCGGTGCGCGGATCAAGGTTCACGCGCTGGTCACCGAGCGGGTCGACCGCAGCACGGTCTGGCTGCCGTTCCATTTTTCGGGCCACTGGGAGGGTGTGGATCTGCTCCAGTACTACCCCGAGGGCGCCCATCCGATCGTCCGTGGCGAAGCGGCGAACACCGCGACGACCTACGGCTACGACGCGGTGACGATGATGCAGGAGACCAAGACGACGGTCTGCCAGGTCGAACGTGCCACCGCATAAGGAGAAGACTTCATGGCTCGAATGAAATTCATCTGCGACGCCGAGCGTTGCATCGAATGCAACGGCTGCGTCACGGCCTGCAAGGCCGAGCACGACGTGCCCTGGGGCGTGAACCGGCGCCGCGTCGTCACGTTGAACGACGGCATACCGGGCGAGAAGAGCATCTCGGTGGCCTGCATGCATTGCAGCGATGCGCCGTGCATTGCCGTCTGCCCGGTCAACTGCATGTACCACACCGACGAAGGCGTGGTGCTGCACGACAAGGACGTCTGTATCGGCTGCGGCTACTGCTCCTACGCCTGCCCGTTCGGTGCGCCGCAGTTCCCGGGCGAGGGCCAGTTCGGACTGCGCGGCAAGATGGACAAATGCACGTTCTGTGCCGGTGGCCCCGAGGAAAACGGCAGCCAGGCCGAGTTTGACAAGTACGGGCGGAACCGGCTCGCCGAAGGCAAGTTGCCGCTGTGCGCCGAGGTCTGCTCGACCAAGGCGTTGCTCGGCGGCGATGGCGATGTCATCGCCGACATCCTGCGCACCCGTGTCGTCGCGCGTGGCAAGGGCAGCGAAGTCTGGGGCTGGGGCACAGCCTACGGCAAACCCAGCGGCGGCACGGCGAGTGCGCCAGCACCGGAGAAGAAGTGATGAAGCGCCTGCAGGGTTTCCTTCTGATCGCAGCCGCCGCGTTCGCCCTGAGCGCCTGCGGGGACAGAGAGCAGACGATAGGCGTCAGCAAATCCAAACTGGCGGATAGCAATGCGTGGGAGATCAGCAGCAGCAATCCCCACATTGCTTCTGGTTGGACTGTGGGCGACCGTGCGAGTTGGGACGATCATCTGCGCCGTCGCACGCAAATGCAGAACGACTACGCGCCGCGGTGACCACGACCAGGGAGTGACCATGCAACGCATGATTCGAAGCTGGATGCTCGCGGGTGCGGCCGCGCTGGCGCTCAACGGCTGGGCCGTCGCCCAGAGTAGCGCCGTGTCGCCGCAAGCCGGCATGGTGGCGGCGCAGTCGGCGAGCAGCCCGGCGTTGCCGCAGGCGAGCGACACCAATGCGCAGCGCGCATTGAGTCAGCCTGGCAACAACGCGCCGTTCTGGCGCGGCGTGCGCAATTCTGGCAACCAGACCGGGGTCATTGCGCTGCCGGGTGCCGAACACGGCGTGCTGATCCAGGCCTTCACGCAATATCCTGGGTCGCAGTTCACGACCGCGGGCGAAGCCTGGCGCCAGGTACGCAACAACTGGATCATTCCCTATGGCGGTGCGCTGGTGATCATCACGTTGCTGGCGTTAGCCCTCTTTTACTTCGCGAAGGGCCCCATCGGTCATGAAGTGAACAAGACTGGACGCCTCATCGAGCGTTTCACGTACTTCGAACGCGCATCGCACTGGGCCAACGCTGCGGCTTTCGTCATCCTGGCGATCTCGGGCATCTTCATCGCGTGGGGCCAGTTCTTCGTGTTGCCGGTCACCGGCCATGCCGTGTTCGGCTGGCTTACCTACGTTCTGAAGACGGCGCACAACTTCGCCGGCCCGCTCTTCGCGGTCTCGTTGATCGTCGTCTTCTTCGCCTTTGTGCGCGACAACTTTCCCAACCAGGGCGATCTGAACTGGTTGCGCAAGGGAGGTGGCATGTTCGGTGGCTCCGCGCCGCCGTCCGGGCGCTTCAACGCAGGCGAGAAGATCATCTTCTGGGGCGGCGTGTTTGCGCTCGGCATCTTCGTCATCAGCTCCGGGCTCGTACTCGACAAGGTGTTGCCCGGGCTGGCTTACCTGCGCAGCGACATGCAGATCGCGCACATGATTCATTCGGTTGCGGCTTCACTGATGATCGCGATGTTCCTCGGCCATATCTACCTTGGGACGATTGGCACGAGGGGCGCGTACCGTGCGATGAAGACTGGTTATGTCAATGAAGCCTGGGCCGACGAGCACCATGCGCTGTGGCTGGAGGACATCCGCGCTGGCCGTGTTCCGGCGCAGCGCACGCCGCCGTCCGCGCCCGCATCGGCGCAGCCGACACCCATCGTTCCGCTCTGACGCGAGGTTCGCCATGTCCCCAATCTCTCGCTCCGCCCTGTGTGCCGTGCTCCTCGCAGCGTCGGTGCTGCCTGCCGCCGCCAATCTGCCGCCGCTGAGCGACGGGGCCAAGGCCAAGGCGGCGGAGTCGGCGGCCAAGGCGGCCTGGAGTGCCAAGGTGGCGGCGTTCCATCTCTGCGAGGTCACCAACCGCGTTGTCGAAAACTATCATGCGTCCATGAAGAAGGACGGCAAGGACACTGCGCCGCAGGTCGAGGCGGTCACGAACTGCGCCAACCCCGGACCCTTTACGCCCGTGGCGCCTCTCGAGACGGCGGGCGCGCATTCCCCGCCCGCCACGGCGATCGCGCCTCCCAGCACCCAGGCCACCGAAGCGGAGCTGAAGGGCGGCGTCAAGAAATAGTCCACTGTACGGACCGGCCGCGGATGCATCGCGGCGTCGAGCGAATAGCGGGGCGGCGCGCACGTACCGGTTTGCGTACAGTCGAGGCATGCCAGTATCCATCGATACCTCCGTGGTGCCACGTTTGACCACCGCCAGCGCGCCTCTCGTGCATGAGGTCAGCGTGTTTGACGAGTTTGGCGCGACGCGCCGCATCGCGATACCCGCCGAACGCGCACTCACGGTCTTCGTCGACAAGCGCGAGCTCGTCACGCTGATGACGCTTGGCGCCGCGCCCGAGTTGCTGGTCCTCGGCTACCTGCGCAACCAGCGGCTGGTCGACTCGGTGGCCGACATCGATTCGATCACCGTCGACTGGGACGTGCAGGCCGCTGCGGTGAAGACGCGCGCTGGCATCGAGCGCTTCGACGAGAAGACTGCCAAGCGGGTGGTCACGACAGGCTGCGGCCAGGGCACGGTGTTCGGCGATCTGATGGGAGAGCTCGATACCTTGCAGCTGCCGCCCGTGGACGAACCCACGGCGCGCCTGAGCCAGCGCACCCTCTACGGGCTGCTGAACGCGATCCGGTTGCAGGAGAGCACCTACAAGTCGGCCGGCTCGGTTCATGGCTGTGCGTTGTTCCACCAGGACGAGTTGCTGACCTTTGTCGAAGACGTGGGTCGCCACAACGCGATCGACACGATTGCGGGCTGGATGTGGCTGAATGGCGTGCCGGGAGAAGACAAGATCTTCTACACGACCGGCCGCCTGACCAGCGAGATGGTGATCAAGTCGGCGCAGATGGGGGTGCCCATCATCGTTTCGCGCAGTGGCGTCACGCAGATGGGGCACCAGCTTGCATTGCAGCTCGGTCTCACGCTGTTCGGCCGCGCGACCCACCGTCATTTCATAGGCTATTGCGGCGTCGAGCGCTTCGACGCGGAGCCCGAACCGGCACGGGTGCTGGCGGCGGGCTGATCTCGCGCAATGCGAGCCGAGCCCGTTGCACGGGTTGACCGCTGCGGGTGCTACGCGATCTTCGCGAGGTCGCGCAGCACGGTGGGACCGACGCGCTTTTCGATCTCGGCCAGCAACGCCTTGTTCCAGCCCAGCATGAACAAGACCTCGGCGGTCACGAACATCGGAGCAACGAGCAACCCGATGAGGTCGTCGACGAACGCGGGCTTGCGGCCCTCGTACCAGTGGCCGACGAACTGGATGGCCCAACCGACAACGAACACCCCCAGCCCCCAGGTGAGCCAGGCCGAGACGCTGCCGTCGGCGGCCTTGTGCGCGAGCAGGATCAACAAGCCCACCGCCGCGCTGGTTGCCGCGCCGAGCGCGACGTTGCCGCGCGTCAGATACCACGCGGCAGCGAGTGCGAAGCCGATCCACGCGGGCGTGAGCAGCATCTCGCCGAGAGTGAACGAAGGCCGCGCGATCAGTACCCCGACCGCAAACACGATCATCGGCACGCCCACGAAGTGACTCACGATGTTGCGGTGGTCGCGGTGGTAGGCGGCGTATTGACTGAGTACATCGGTGGTGCTGCGCATCGCGGCCCCTTTCAGGTGGAATGTGTCATGTTAGACCAAGGCCGATGCCGGTGCACACCCACGCCTGCCGCGGGTAGGCCCTCTCTACAATCACCGGCACATTGGCAGAGGCAGACATGAGCATCAAGAGCGATAAGTGGATCCGCCGCATGGTCGCGCAGCACGGCATGATCGAGCCGTTCGAGCCCGGCCAGGTGCGCGAGAACGCGCAGGGCCAGAAGATCGTCAGCTACGGCACCAGCAGTTACGGGTACGACATCCGCTGCGCCCCCGAGTTCAAGGTTTTCACGAACATCTACAGCACCGTCGTCGACCCGAAGAACTTCGACGAGCGCAGCTTTGTCGACATCAAGGCCGACGTCTGCATCATCCCGCCCAACAGCTTCGCGCTGGCGCGCACGCTCGAATACTTTCGCATCCCCCGCAGCGTTCTCACGATCTGCCTCTGCAAGAGCACCTACGCGCGCTGCGGCATCATCGTCAAAGTGACGCCGTTCGAGCCCGAGTGGGAGGGCTACGTCACGCTGGAGTTCAGCAACACGACGCCGCTGCCAGCCAAGATCTACGCTGGCGAGGGTTGTGCTCAGGTCTTGTTCTTCGAGAGCGACGAAGTCTGCGAGACCAGTTACAAGGACCGGGGCGGTAAGTATCAGGGGCAGCGCGGCGTCACCTTGCCCAAGACCTGAATCGCCGCGGCGCAGCGCCGGTCTGGCTACAATCACGGTCTGAACGACGATGAGGAAAGCGCGATGCGGATGGATGGCCAGGACGAAAGCCAGAACGTCGAAGACGTTCGGGGCATGGGCGGCGGCGGCCGGCGCGGTATGCGCATGGGCG
>JBDSBD010000132.1:0-7163 GCA_039921765.1 Burkholderiaceae bacterium | reverse complement strand
TCTGTGATGGCTTCATCGGCAACCGCATGATCGGGCGCTACGCGGCGCCCGCGGTCGAACTCGTGCACGCCGGTGCGCTACCGCAGCAGGTTGACGCCGCGCTGGAGAAGTTCGGCATGGCGATGGGGCCGCTGCGGATGGGCGACCTGGCAGGCCTGGACATCGGCTGGGCCATCACCAAACGGCTGTGTGGCGAGGCCGGCGTGCCCGTGCCGCCATCGGTGCCGAACATGTTGTGCGAGGCAGGCCGGTTCGGCCAGAAGACAGGCCTGGGGTGGTACCGCTACGAGGCTGGCAAGCGCTCTCCGATCCCCGACGACGGCACGGCCAGGCTGATCGACCAGTTCCGCACCGAACAGGGCATCACGCAGCGCAAGGTCAGCGACCAGGAGGTGGTCGAGCGCTGCATCTACGCGCTGATCAACGAAGGCGCACGCATTCTCGACGAAGGCATCGCCGCGCGCGCGTCGGACATCGATATCGTCTATCTGAACGGCTATGGATTTCCGCTGCACCGCGGCGGCCCGATGCAGTACGCCGACACCGTGGGTCTGACCCACGTGGTGCGCGCGCTGCACCGCTTCGCCGCGCAGCCCGGGGCCGATCCGTCGTGGCAACCCGCGCCACTGCTGGTTCGCCTGGCCGAAGCGGGCAAGACCTTCAACTGACACCCTTCTGCAGGAAACTCCCTTGAGCACGGAAGCGGTCATCGTCTCCACTGCCCGGACCCGACTGACAACGAGCTTGAACGGAAACATTCAACATGACGTACGGTGCCACGCTTGCCGGCCATGCGATCGAACACGCCGTCAATCGAGCCGACATCGACTCGGGTGATGCGAAATTCTGGCAACCCGCGCCGCTGCCGGCCAGGCTGGTGGCAGAGGGTCAATCCTTCAACCAGTCCCGCAAAGGAATCTCATGAAACGCGCAACGTTCTCCCGGATGGAGCAAAGCACGGCCCAGGATTGGCAAGTCATCAGTGGGGAAGCCGAGAACTTCTCGCGTCGGCTGCCGGATCGACTGATGGTGCACTTGCAACTACTGAATGGCGACTACGGCGGATTCCCGGTGGACCGCTACACGCACTCGCTGCAGACCGCCACGCGTGCCCTGAAGGCAGGGTGCGGCGAAGAGTACGTGGTGTGCGCGCTGTTCCACGATATCGGCGACACGCTGGGTCCGTTCAACCACTTCGACATTGCTGCGGCGATCCTCAAACCGTTTGTCAGCGAAGCCAACCTGTGGATGGTGCAACACCACGGCATCTTCCAAGGTTATTACTTCTTTCATCACCTCGGCCTGGACCGCAACCTGCGTGACCAGTTTGCGGGGCACGCCCATTACGCCCAAACCGAGGAGTTCTGCGCGCTCTATGACAACCCCGCTTTCGACCCCAAGGGCGAGACGCTGCCGATGAGCGAGTTCGAACCCATGGTGCAACGCGTCTTTGCCAAGCCGCGCAACAGCATCTACATGCCGATCCTCGCTGCAACCACTTGATTTCGTTCAGGAGCTCACCATGACCACAGCCGTCATCGTATCCACCGCCCGCACCCCGCTTGCCAAGAGCTGGAAGGGTTCCTTCAACATGACGCACGGCGCCACCCTGGGCGGTCACGCCGTGCAGCACGCGATCAGCAGGGCGGGCATCGAACCCGGTGAAGTCGAAGACGTGATCATGGGCTGCGCCACTCCCGAAGGTGCTACCGGAGCGAACATCGCACGCCAGATTGCGCTGCGCGCAGGTTGCCCGGTCACGGTATCGGGCACCACCGTGAACCGCTTTTGCTCGTCGGGGCTGCAGACCATTGCGCTGGCGGCGCAGCGCGTCATTGCCGGTGAAGCCGATGTGTTCGTGGCCGGTGGTGTCGAGAGCATCTCGTGCGTGCAAAACGAGATGAACAAGCACATGCTGGCCGATCCGTGGCTCGTCAAGAACAAGCCCGAGATCTACTGGAGCATGTTGCAGACGGCCGAGCAGGTCGCCCAGCGCTACAACATCAGCCGCGACGCGATGGATGAGTACGGCGCCATCAGCCAGCAAAAGGCCACGGCGTCGCTGGCCGCGGGAGTGTTCACGGCCGAAATCGCCCCCATCACCGTCACGGCGGGTGTCGCAGATCCGGTCATGGGACTGCGCACCAGGGAAGTCACTGTAGCGAACGACGAAGGCATCCGCCCCGGCACCACCAAGGAAAGCATCAGCGGCATCAAGCCCGCGCTCCCCGGTGGTTTGATCGCGGCCGGCAACGCCAGCCAGTTCTCCGATGGCGCCGGCGCCTGCGTCGTCATGAATGAAACCCTGGCCGAGAAGAAGGGCCTCAAGCCGCTGGGGCGGTTTCTCGGTTTTGCCGTGGCTGGCTGCGAGCCTGACGAGATGGGCATCGGCCCGGTCTTTGCCATCCCGAAGGTGCTGGCGCGCCTGGGGTTGAAGATCGGCGACATCGACCTGTGGGAGCTGAACGAAGCGTTCGCCGTGCAGGTCATCTACTGCCGCGACAAGCTCGGCATCCCGAACGACCGCCTGAACGTGAACGGTGGCGCGATCGCGGTGGGCCATCCTTACGGCGTGACCGGCCAGCGCTTGACCGGGCACGCGCTGATCGAAGGCAAGCGGCGCGGCGCAAAGCGCGTGTGCGTGACGATGTGCATTGGCGGCGGCATGGGTGCCGCGGGAATCTTTGAGGTTTTCTGAAAATGGAATCGTTGACTGTCACACAGGTGCGTGAGTGCATCGGCCAGGAGACAGGGCTGTCGGACTGGATCCTCATCTCGCAGGACATGATCGACCGCTTTGCCGAACTCACGGACGACCACCAGTTCATTCACACCGACCCGCAGCGCGCGGTGCAAACGCCGTTTGGCGGCACCATCGCGCACGGCTTCCTGATCCTGTCCATGCTGCCGAAGTTGATGGCTGCCAACCGCGTCCACCTGTCGGGCGTGAAGATCGGCGTCAACTACGGCTTCGACAAGCTGCGATTGATGGCGCCGGTGCACGCCGGCAAGCGCATACGCGGACGCTTCGTGCTGAAAGACTTCAGCGAGCGCGGGCCGGGGCGCTGGATCATGGCGACGAGGGTCTCGGTCGAGATCGAAGGACAGGACAAACCGGCTGTCGTCGGCGACTGGCTCAACATGCTCGTCACCGCCTAGCCACGGCACGATGGGCAATCCGATCATCACTCAACGCCAATAGAGAAAGTTCATCGTGAGCAATGCCACGCCCACTGCAGAGCAGGTAGCCCAGGACCCGCCGTTCCAACCGATTGCCGATCTCGTTGCTGCGCACGCGCGGCGCGCTCCCACGGCCCCCGCCGTCGTCGACGCCACCGGCACGCTCGACTACGGCTCCTTCGACGCCTTGATCGACCGCGTGGCGTCGGCCCTGCAGCGCGATGGCGTCCGTCCGGGCGAAGCGGTGGCCATCTGCGCGGCGAGTTCGGCGTGGTATGCGGCCGTCTTTCTGGGGACCTTGCGCGCGGGCGCGGTACTGGCCCCGCTGGCGCCATCGGTCACGCCCGCGGCCTTTGCTGCGATGCTGCACGACTGCGGCGCGCGTCTGCTGTTCATCGACGACCAGGCGAGTGCACTGCTCGACGAGCTGGTCGATCGACCGGGGCTGGTGGCGTTGCAGGCGGGCACTGCGGACGCGGTCTTCGAGCGCTGGTTGACGCCCGTCGGCACCCGCCCGCGGTCTGTCGCGATCACGCCTGAGATGCCCTTCAACATCATTTATTCATCGGGCACGACAGGCACGCCCAAGGGCATCGTGCAGTCGCATGGCATGCGCTGGACCCACGTCATGCGCGGCCCCGAAACTGATCATGGGCCGGAGACAGTGACGCTGCTGGCCACCCCGCTGTACTCGAACACCACGCTCGTGACCTTCTTCCCGACCCTGGCCTGGGGCGGTCGCGTCGTGCTGATGGACAAGTTCAACGCCGGGCGCTACCTCGAACTGTCCGAAACGCAGCGCGTCACACACACGATGCTGGTGCCGGTGCAATACCAGCGGTTGCTGGCCCACCCGAGCTTTGGCCGCACCGACCTGAGTTCGTTCCGGTTGAAGTTCTGCACCAGCGCGCCCTTCTCCGCTACCTTGAAGGCAGAGGTGCTGGAGCGTTGGCCGGGCGGGCTGATCGAGTACTACGGCATGACCGAAGGCGGCGGCAGTTGCGTGCTGGTGGCGCACGAACATCCCGACAAGCTGCACACCGTGGGCCAGCCCGTACCCGGCCACAAAATCCGCATGATCGGCGAAGACGGTCGTGAGGTCGCGTGTGGGGAGATTGGTGAAGTCGTCGGGCGCTCGGCGGCAATGATGCTCGGCTACTTCCATCAGCCCGGCAAGACCGCCGAGAGCGAATGGTTCGACGCCGAAGGCAACCGCTTCATCCGCACCGGCGATGTCGGGCGCTTCGACGCGGACGGTTTCCTGACGCTGATGGACCGGCGCAAGGACATGATCATCAGCGGCGGCTTCAACGTCTATCCGAGCGACCTCGAAGCCGTGTTGTGCGGGCATGCTGCGGTCGCCGAAGCCGCCGTGGTGGGTATGCCGTCCGAAAAGTGGGGCGAAACACCGGTCGCCTGGGTTGTCCCTCGGAGCGGCGCTGCCATCGATGGCGAGGCCTTGCGCGAATGGGCCAATCAACGGCTGGGCAAGACGCAACGCATGTCTGCATTGCACTTCACCAACGAACTACCGCGCAGCGCCATCGGCAAGGTGTTGAAGACCGAACTGTGCCAGCGCCGTCGCCCTTGAGGTGTTCGAAGCCTTCTGCAGCGGCCCCATGCACCTCGCGCTCAAGCCGATCCAAGCCGCATGGAAGTTCGAAGATCGATCGCCTCGACACGTATCGATGGAGGGCTGAGCACGCCGCAGCCTTGGTGGATCGTTCGCTCCCGTCGACGGGAGCGAGCCCGATGATCATCCGGGACATGCTGACGGCGAGGGTTGCAGGCCGTACGTCGTGACTCGAACTTCAGGTCCGAGCCGCCCCGATCCCGGCATCTGGGCGGCCGGGGCGGGTCTTTTCGGAGTCTGGGTGCGGCCGCGCCCGACCTACGATCGGGTTGAACTCGTGCGCCCGTGGCGCGAGTCGGCGTCGGCGCAGTGCGTCCGACGACGGCCCGCGCCATGCGCTTATCTACCGCATGCCGATCCAACCCGATTCCCCACCCGATGCCGGCCTGCCCGCCGCGGCCGCGCGCCTGATCGGGCAATATGTTTTCGGCACCTGCTGCGGCGCCGCGCTCGCCAGTGCCGCACTGCTGTCGACGCAGCTGCCCGGGGTCGCACCGGCATCGCGCCTGATGCTGGTCGGCGGCCTCGTGCTGTTTGCCGCACTGTGCGGCCTGGCGATGTACCTGAGCCCGCGGGCGGGCTTTCCGATGGGTGCCGCCCTTGGCTCCACGGCGGTGGCCGCGATGCTGCTGGTCGGGCTGATCAGCCTGGTGCTCGGCGAGGGCCTGCGCAACCCGTCGTTCGGATTCTTCGGCCTGCTCGTGTGCGTCGTCGGTGCGGTCACCGGGTTGCGCCAGCGCGTGGCTCTCGGTTTGGTGGCCGCCACGGTGCTGGCGCTGGTCGGCTGGGCGCAGGAGGTCCAGCTGATTTCCGGCGGCGCCGGGCCGATGCCGCCTGGCATGGTGCTCGCCTTTCACTGCCTGATCGTGCTGTGCAGCGTGGTCGGCGCCAGCCTGATCGCGCGCGCGCTCGACCACTACCTGGGCGCCGCGGCCGAGCGCGAACACCGCTTTCAAGGCCTGCTGCGTGTCGCCGCCGACTGGTATTGGGAGATGGACCGCGAGCTGCGTCTGAGCCACGTCTCGGAAACCGGCGGCGGCGCAGCCGGCATCGCGCCGCTCGAGCACGTGGGGCGCAGATTGTGGGAGATCGGCAACGCGGGATTGAGCCCCGACCAGCTCGATGCGCTGCAGGCCGACCTGGAGGCGCACCGCCGCTTCGGTGGCGTGATCGCGCGCCGGCGCGACCTCGAGGGCCGGCTGCGCTACCACAGCATCAGCGGCGAGCCGCGCTTCGACGAGTCCGGCGCCTTCGGCGGCTACCTGGGCGCGGCGAGCGACGTGACCGAGGAGGTCCTGATGCAGCGCGCGCTCGCAGCGAGCGAGGCGCGCTACCGTGAGCTGTTCGAGCGCTCGCCGTCGCCGCTGCTGCTGCATCGGCGCGGCGTCGTGCTCGATGCCAACGCAGCGGCCGCACGCCTGTTCGGGTTCGCGGACGCGGCGGCCATGTACGGGATCCACGCGATCGAGCTTTTCGCGCCCGGCGCGGCGCGTGACGGCGTGATCGAGCGCATGGCCCTGCTCGAGGGCATGGCGGTCGGCAGCAGCCTGCCGGTGAACGACACCGAGGCGCGCTCGCGCGACGGCCGCAGCCTGTTTGTGCAGGCCACGGCAGTGCGCGTGGAGGCGGCCGGCGGCCCCGCCAGTCTGTCGATCTTCTTCGACATCACCGCGCGCCTGGGGGCCGAGAACGCGCTGCGGCGTTCGGAGGCGATGCTCTCGCACCTCGTGGCCACCAGCCCCGACTGCATCACCTTGACCGAGACCGAGACCGGCCGCTACACGATGGTCAATGCAGCGTTCTACCGGCTCACCGGCTTCGACGCCTCGGAGGTCATCGGCCATACCGCCGACGAGCTCGGCATCTGGAGCGACCCGCGCGACCGCAAACTGCTGCTCGAAACGCTGCGGCGCGACGGCGTTGCCAGCAGCGTGCCGATTGCGTTCCGCGTCAAGTCGGGCGCGCGCGTGTCGATGCTGGTGTCGGCGGCGCACTTCACGATGAACCAGCGCGACTACCTCGTCATCAACAGCCGCGACCAGACCGAGATCGAACGCAGGCGCCTCGAGTACGCGGCGATCCTGGAGCGCGCATCGATCGGCATCGCGTTCACGCGCGATCGCCGGTTCGTGCAGGCCAACCTCGCCATGGAGACGATGTTCGGCTGGAACAAGGGGGAGCTGATCGGCCAGCCTGGCCTGGCGGTGTGGCCCGACGAGCAGGCCTACGCCGAGATCAACCGGCACGCGCGACCGCTGCTGAGCGCCGGGCAGCCTTTCGAAGGCGAGTTCCGGATGCGACGGCGCGACGGCAGCACGTTCTGGTGCCGGCTGCTGGCGAGTGCAGTGTA
>JBDSBD010000131.1:0-5072 GCA_039921765.1 Burkholderiaceae bacterium | reverse complement strand
CCAGCATCGCGTCGAACCTCAGACCGCCCGCGACCCGGCCCGGCTCGGCCGGCGTCGCGCCTTCCGAGTCGTAGTACTGGTAGGTGTGGACCTTGAGTCCGGCGCCCTCGAACATCGAGCCATGGTTGTCCCAGCTCGGGTCGCTGACCCAGACGTCGCTGCCGGGGAAGTGACGCGCGATGAAGTCCGCGCCGACCTTGAGGCCTCCGCTCGAGCCCACCGACTGGATCGTCGCGACCCGCCGGGACGCGAGCGCCTCGTGGCCGGCACCGAACAGCAGTTGCTGCACCGCGCTGCGAAAGTTCGCCGCGCCTTCGATCGGCAGATAGGACTTGGGCCCGCCCTTGGCGACGACCGCCGCCTCGGCCCGGCGCACCGACTCGAGCACCGGAATGCGCCCGGCATCGTCGAAGTAGATGCCGATGCTCAGGTTGATCTTGTGCGGGCGCGGATCCTTCTGGAAGTCATCGTTGAGGCCCAGGATCGGGTCGCCGGCAAAGGGAGGGATGTGCTTGAACATGGTCTGTGGGTGAGGAGGGAGGGGGCTGAGGCCCGAACGTTGCACCGGCGACGCGGTGCAGACAAGGCCGGAAGTTGATTCGCCTGCGCTGCGCCGCTGCACGGGCGTCTCGCTGCGGCGCCTCAGAGCGCGGCTTCGATGTCCTTGCGCAACGCCTCGGGCGTCTCGTTCGGCGCGTAGCGACGCAGCACCTGGCCATCGCGGCCTACCAGGAACTTCGTGAAGTTCCACTTGATGCGTTCGCTGCCGAGAAGCCCCGGGGCCTCCTGGGTGAGCCACTTCCACAGCGGGTGCGCGCCAGCGCCGTTGACCTCGACCTTGCTCATCATCGGAAAGCTCACGCCGTAGTTGACCTGGCAGAACGACGCGATCTCCGCGTTGCTGCCCGGATCCTGTTGGCCGAACTCGTTGCTCGGGAACCCCACCACCACCAGGCCGCGGTCGCGGTAGTCTTCCCACAGTTTTTCCAGGCCTTCGAACTGGGGCGTGAAACCGCAGGCGCTCGCGGTGTTGACGATCAACAGCAGCTTGCCGCGCTGCGTGGCCAGCTGCGCGGGCCGGCCGTCGATGGACAGTGCTTCAAAGTCGTAGATGCTGGTGGCTGAATCAGGCAAGGAGCTCTCCCAACGACGGCGTGGTTTGCAATGGTAGCGCCGCGCTCGATCCCGAGGGTGGCGCTTGACCAAACCGTGGCCGGCCGCGAACATCCGTGCGCCCGGTGCCTTGCCACGCTCCGCCAACCGTTGATCACTGAGCCCTGCCGATGAGCCCTGAGCCCGTGCCCGTGTACCGCGTCGCCCTCGAGGGGTTCAGCGCGTTCGAGCGCACCGCGCTGACCTCGTTCTTTCGCCTCGCCGGCGCGCGTTCGCCCGCCTACCGGCAGGTCGAGCCCGGCACACCCTTCGACCTGCTCATCGCCGATGCCGACCAGCCCGAGTCGCTGGCGGGCGTCGGCGCACTCGGACGCGCAGCCGACACCGTGTTCGTCGGCGCCAGCGCACCGGCCGGCGCTGGCGCCTGGCTCGCGCGGCCGATCGATCCGGTGCACATCGTGCGCGAACTCGATGTGCTCGTCGAACGGCGCGGCACACTGCGCCCTGACATCGCGATGGCACACGACCGCGTCGATCTCGAGGGCGCGCCGGCGCCGCCACCGGTCGGCCGCGCCGCGCCGCTGCCCGGCGGCGGTCGCGACGTGCTGGTGGTCGACGACAGCGCGATCGCACGCAAGTTCCTCGCGCAGCGCCTGCACAGCCTGGGTTATCGCGTGCAACTGGCGCTGAGCGGCGAGCAGGCGCTCGGGCAGGTCGCGCGCCAGCCGTTCGCGATCGTCGTCATCGATATCGACCTGGGCCCGGGCAGCCACCTGGACGGACTGCAGCTGTGTCGCCAGATCCGCCAGCGCAGCGCCGCCGGCGACGGCTGGACGCCCGCGCTGGTGCTCTTCACCGCCGCCGACAGCGCCGCCGATCGGGTGCGCGGCTCACTCGCCGGCTGCGACGCCTACCTCACCAAGCCGCTCGGCGAGCACGAGCTGCAGCGCGTCTTGCGCGAGGTCGATCCCTTGTTCGATTGGGAGGGCGCCGCGCCGCAGGCCGGCACTTGAGACGCGCGACGGTCAATGCGCCTGCGCCGGCCCCAGCGCCGACAACAGCGCGGCCAACAGAATCAGCCCGCCACCGAGCAGCAACTGCCCCGACAGCGTGCCGCCGCCGAGCGCGAGCGACGAAGTGGAGGCGAACACGACCTCGGTCAGCATCACGACGGCCGTCACGTTCGCCGGGAGTCGGGCGGCACCGTATTGCAGCGCCAGGTTGCCGAGCAGGAACAGCAGCGCCATCAACAACGCCAGCAGCACCCAGCCGGTTTGCGGCGCCACCGGCCAGGGCACCCAGCCCCCCGCCGCCAGCACGCTGGCGAGGATCGCCGAGACGAGCGCGCCGCCCAGGAACATCGCCAGCGCGCGGCCTTCCTCGGGACGGCGCGCCTCGCGGCGCAACATCACGTTGTTGAGCGCGAACCCGAACCCACCGAGCAGCCCGAGCCAGTCCGGCAACGCGCGCGGCAGAGGTAGCGCCGACAAGCCCGCTCCAGGCGGCCACAGCACGATCGCTGCGCCCGCCACCGCCAGCACCACGCGCACGCCGGTGCGGCGCGTGATCGGTTCGCCGAGGATGAAGTGCGCCAGCAGCATGGCCCACAGCGGCATCAGGTAGAACAGCAGCACGACCCGCACCACGTCGCCGATCACGACCCCCCAGTTGAACGACGCGTTGCTCGTGCCGGCGGCGAGCATCAGCACCCACAGCGCCGGCGTGCGCAGCACCTGCCGCAGTGCGTGCGGGCGCAACAGCACGATCACGACGACGACGACGGCGTAGATGATCGCGGTCGCCCACAGCGGGTGCACGCCATAGGCTTCGAGATGGCGCAGCGGCCACCACGACGTGCCCCAGATCAGCGCGTTGAGCGTCAGCACGGACGCCGGCAGCCATCTCACCGACGATGGCATCGGAGCTCGCTTCGGTATCTGCGGCCGGCGCTGCGCGCCTTGACTTCGCACGCGAAGTCAGCCTGCGACGCAAACATTGAACACTGCGTGTTCAATGTTTGTCACTGCGCGCGATCGCGAACAGGTGCTCCAGCTCTTCGCGGTGATTGATGCAGTTCGACCGGTGCCAGCGCTGCACCAGCGCCATCGCGCCGGCGACGACCAGGCCGAACAGCGCGATCGCGGTGAACGCCGACAGACCGAAGCGGGTCATGCCGGTGTAGAACGCGCTCAGGCCGAGGATGCAGGCCTGCTCGTTGAAATTCTGTACCGCGATCGAGCGCCCCGAGCCCATCAGGTTGGCGCCGCGGTGCTGCAGCAGCGCGTTCATCGGCACAACCATGAAGCCACCGATCGCGCCAAGCAGGATCAGGAAGGGCGCCGCGACCAACGGACTCGTGATGGCGTTCAACCCGACCACGAGCAGACCCAGCACAATGCCCATCGGGATCACCCGGGTGGCCTGGTCGAGCCGCATGCGCAGCGATGCCAGGATCGCGCCCGCCGCGGTACCGATGACCACCACCCCGACCAGCGACGAGGCCTGCGTGGTCGTGTAGCCCAGCGCCACGGACGCCCACGCGAACACGATGATGCGCAGGTTGCCCGAGACACCCCAGAACAGCGTGGTCGTCGCCAGCGAGATCTGGCCGAGCCGGTCCGCCCACAGGCGCGAGTTGCAGCTCGAGAAGTCGCGCAGCAGCCAGACCACGCCGTGCGCGATCGGCTGCAGCGGCGCCTCGGTGCGCGGGATCAGGAGATTGATCAGTGCAGCGATCACATAGAGCACCACGATCACCGCGATGGCCGATTCGGGCGCCGTCACGATGCCGGTGTCCAAGATCGGCATGTCCAAGGCCAGCAAGTGGCGCGAAATCACCGGTCCGATCAACTGCCCACCCAGCACATAGCCGAAGATGATGGACATGATCGTCAGCCCCTCGATCCAGCCATTGGCCTTGACGAGTTGCGAGTTCGGCAGCAGCTCGGTCAGGATGCCGTACTTGGCCGGCGAATACGCTGCAGCGCCCAGGCCCACAACGGCGTACGCCATCAGCGGGTGCGCGCCGAACAGCATGAACAGACAGCCCACCACCTTGATGCCATTGGCGACGAACATCACCTTGCCCTTGGGCACGGCATCGGCGAAGGCGCCGAGAAACGGCGCCAGGATCACATAAAAGAGCGCGAACATCGCCCCGAGCGCCGGAATGTGCCACGACGGCGCGCCCGACGTTTTGAGCATTTCGATCGCGGCGACAAGCAGCGCGTTATCAGCCAGCGAGCTGAAGAACTGCGCTGACATGATGCTGGTGAAGCCCTTCTTCATTCGCTCGATGACGACCCGCTGGACTTCTCTTCTCGTGTGCGCATGTGTCTCCTTGCGGCGGCGTTATAGCACGTGCCTCGCAGCCAAAGTCCGGTCGCCGCACCCCCTTTTCCGGGTGGTGCGAGAGGGCGCTCGCATAATCCACGCCTACCGCGTCCGACTTTTGAAAGCCACGAATCATGCCGCGCCCCGTTGAAGCGCTGATCCACACCGAGGCGCTTGCGCACAACCTGAGACGCGCACGCGCCTCGGCACCCGACGCGAAGGTCTGGGCCGTCGTCAAGGCCAATGCCTACGGCCACGGCATCGAGCGCGTGTTCGAGGGCCTGCGCGGCGCCGACGGGTTCGCCTTGCTCGACCTGGCCGAGGCCGAACGGATTCGCGCCTGCGGCTGGCGAGGGCCGGTGTTGCTGCTCGAAGGCGCGTTCGAGCCGCGCGACCTCGAGGCATGTTCGCGGCTTAACCTGTGGCATGTCGTGCACTGCGCCGAACAGATCGACTGGCTGGCGGCGCACAAGACACATCAGCCGCAGCGCGTGTTCCTGAAGATGAACAGTGGCATGAACCGGCTCGGCTTCATGCCTTCGACATTTCGCGCCGCGTGGACGCGGCTGAACGCCTTGCCGCAGGTCGACGAGATTTCGCTGATGACGCATTTTTCCGATGCCGAT
>JBDSBD010000130.1:0-9385 GCA_039921765.1 Burkholderiaceae bacterium | reverse complement strand
TCAATTCGCCGTTCGGCCGGGTGCTGCAGGCGATCCGCGAGAACGACTTCCGGGCCGAGGCGATCGGCTACCGCACCATCGTCTACCGCACGCTGGCCAGCGTGCTGTCAGCGCTCTTCGCCACGCTCGCCGGCTGCCTGCTGGCGATCTGGTTGCGCTACAACGGGCCCGACACCACGCTGTCGTTCGAGATCATGCTCGACGTGCTGCTGATAGTCGTGATCGGCGGCATGGGAACGATCTACGGCGCGGTGGTCGGCAGCGTGCTGTTCGTGCTCGCGCAAAGCTACCTGCAGGATCTGATGAAGCTCGGCGCGTCCTGGGTCGAGGGCATTCCGATCGTCTCGCAACTGCTTGCGTCGGATCGCTGGCTGCTCTGGCTCGGCATTCTGTTCGTGCTCTCGGTCTACCACTTCCCGAGCGGCGTGGTCGGACGACTGCGGGCGATGGCGGCGCGATGAGCGCCGGTTCGAACTATCTGCGCTGCGAAGGCCGCGAGCTGCACTACACCGAGTGGGGCGCGCAGCACCGCGAGACCGTGATCGCCTGGCACGGCCTGGCGCGCACCGGACGCGACATGGACGAGGTCGCCGCGCACCTGGCGCAGCGCTATCGCGTCATCTGCCCCGACACGATCGGCCGCGGCCTGAGCGAGTGGAGCCCGGAGCCGGAGCGCGAATACTGCCTCGCGTTCTACACCAGGCTGGCGACGGCGCTCGCCGACCAGCTCGGCCTGGACCAGTTCCACTGGCTCGGCACCTCGATGGGCGGTGCGATCGGCATCAAGGCGGCGGCGACCCTGCTGCGTGGGCGCATCCGCCGCCTCATCCTGAACGACAACGGACCGCAGCTCGCGCAGGCTGCGATCGAGCGCATCCGTACCTACGCCGGCAGCCCGGCCGCGTTTGCAACGGTGAGCGAGCTCGAACAGTATTTCCGCAGTGTCTACAAGCCCTTCGGCTGGCTCAGCGACGCACAGTGGCGGCGCCTCACCGAAACCTCGACGCGGCGCCTGCCCGACGGCCGCGTCACGCCGCACTACGACCCGGCCATGGTGATGCAGTTCACCCACCATGCCGACGATTACCTGCTGTGGGACGAATGGGACAGCTTGGACATCCCGGTGCTGTGCCTTCGCGGCGAAAGCTCCGACCTGCTGCTGCCCGACACCGCCGAGCAGATGCGCCAGCGCGGGCCGCAGGCCGTGGTGGTCGAGGTCAAGGGCTGCGGCCACGCGCCGGCGTTGAACACGCCGACGCAGCTTGCACTGGTCGAGCGGTTTCTCAGCGCGGCGTGAGGGCCGGCGGCTGCGGCCGCCGAAGCCGGGGGGTCGCGGGCCCGCCGCGCCTATTGCCGGGGGCCAGCCCGGGCCGCGCCGGGTCTTCATCGTGCGGGCCGGTGTCATCGGGGGCCGCATCGCAATGTTCTCGTCGGGCCCGTCGGTGGGGGCCCATGCCCGGCATGGAGGCAGGTCCGCGCAACCACGCGTTCGGCGCCGCGGCCTACACTGCGGCGCGCGGCGGTGTTCGCCACGCACGCAACCCGACAACGCCCTGACACTTGTCCCATGCTGAGCTGGTTCCTGAAGAAAAAACGCGGCGTCGATGCGCCGAATGCCGCAACCGCGTCGCCAGGCGCCGCCGCCCCGCCCGCCGAGCCCCAGGCTGGAGCCACCCGGCAGGCTGAGGAGGCCGCGGTCGAGTGGCGATTCCGATTGCAATCGGCGCAAGGCGACGATGCGGCCTTGCTGCAGCTCGCGCAGGACGCGCCGGCGCTGGAGATCAAGCTCGCCGCCATCGATGCGCTGGTCACCGAGGACGCGCTGAAGCGGGCCGAGCGCAGCTTGCGCAACCGCGAACGCAAGGTGCACCAAGCGGCCAAGCGCCGCCTCGTCGCCGCCGTGGCCCAGCGCGAGAGCCGCAGCAAGGCGCAGGCCTTGATCGAGACTGCCACGGCGTTGACCAGCGAGCCGGTGCTCGGGGCCAATCTGCTGGTCGCGCTCGATCGCGATTGGCAGGAACTGGATGCGGCTCTGCTGGAGCCGGTCCAGCGCACCGCCTTTGCCGAGTTGCGCGATCGCCTCAATCGGGCGCTCCGCGAGCGTGGCGAGCTGGAGCATCGCCTGCAGCGCTGGACGACCGATGCCGCGCTGGCGCTGGACCAATTGCGCTCCGCCTGCGCCGCAGCCGCGGCCACTGGCGTGGCGCGCGACACGGCCGCAGGCTGTGACGCTGCACGCGTGCTGCGCGCGTCGCGTCCGGATGTGCCAGCCACCGCGGCGCTCGATCGGGCGCTGGAGGCAGCGCTGCACGCGGCTGCCGGGGTCGAGGCGCGCCTCGCGTGGCTCGACGCGCCCGAGCTGCGTGTCACCGAGCTCGCGCCCGCGTCTGAGCCGGAGCCGGAGCCGGAGCCGGAGCATGGGCTCGAATCCGAATCCGAGGCGTAAGCGGAAGCGGAAGCGGAAGCCGAAGCCGAAGCCGAAGCCGAAGTGGAAGCGGAAGCCGAAACCGAAACCGAAACCGAAACCGAAACGGAAACGGAAACCGACTCCGCGTCCCGATCTGACCCCGAACCCGCGGACGTTCACCCTGACCTGGCGACGCGCTTTGCAGCCGCGTTGCAGCGCTGGCAAGACCTGCCACTCCTTCCCGATGCCGAGCTCGCGCAGGTGCTGAACCAGCGCTTCGAGCGATGGCGGCAAGCGCATGCTCCGGTGCGGCCGGCCGCGGCCCCCGCACGCGCTGCGCCGGTGGTGGCTCACGCCGCCAGCGCTGAACAACGGCAGCGCCTGGGAGCCCTTTTGCAAACAGCCGAGGCCGCACTCGGCGCGGGCCAGATCGCCGGCATGCAGCAGCAGCTGAGCGCCCTCGATGCCGAACTGGCGGCGCTGCACGGCGCCTCGCTGGGCGATGCGCTCGAAGCCCGTCTGCACGCGGTGCAGGGCGAGCGCCTGCGGCTCAAGGGCTGGCAGCAATGGGGTGGGGCGCGGGCCCGCGACGAGCTGGCGGCAGAGGCCGAAGCCCTGGCACAGCTCACGCTGGCGGCTGCCGGCGCGCGCCCGACGACATGGGTGGAGCCGGTGGCTGGGGGCTCGGAAGGGATGACCGCTGCGCATGCGCCGGCAGACGCGGGCGCGGCTGCGGGAGTCGACGCGCCGGCGCCAACCACGGCGCCAGCCAAGCCAAGTCCCGCGTCGCCAGTCGCTCCGGCGTCCGGCCGCACCCCCAGGCTGCGCCTCAAGAGCCACGCCGACGCAATCAGCACGCTGCGAGCGCGCTGGAAAGAGCTCGACCGTGTCGGCGCGCCTGCCGGGCAGGCGCTGTGGCAGCGCTTCGACGCAGCGCTGCACACGGCCTACCAGCCCGTGGCCGCACAGCAGGCTGCGCAAAAGGCCGCGCGCCGCGACAACCTGGCCGCTCGCGAAGCACTCTTGGCCGCGCTCGACGCCGTGCCGGCGCAAGCTGGCGACGCGCCGAACGCCGACGCTCTCGCCGCACACTGGAAGGAACAGGCGCGGGCGCTGGAGCGCTTTCAGCTCGCGTGGCGCCAGCTCGGACCGCTGGAACACAGCGTGCCGTCAGCCGCCCGCGGCGCATTGCAGCAGCGCCTGCGCGCCAGTGTCGATCGGATCGAGGCGCCGTTGCGCGGCGCACGCGATGCGGCGCAGGGCGCGCGCGAACAACTGATCGGCCGTGCCGAGGCGCTGGTTCAGCTGCTCGGCCGCTCGCCGCCCGTGCGCGACGCCACGTTGCGCGTGCGCGAGCTTCGATCGGAATGGCAGCAGCAGGCGCGCACGGTGCCGCTGGCGCGGGCCGCGGAAGCGGCACTCTGGGCCCGGTTCAAGGCCGCCACCGACGCGGTGTTCGCGCAGCGCGAGGCCGTGTTCGAGGCGCGCCATGCCGAGCTCGCGGCGAATCTGGTGGCGCGTGAGGCGCTGCTGCAGCGACTCTCCAAGCTCGATCGAAACACGCCCGAGGCCGAGATCAGGTGCGGCCTGGCCGACGCCGAGGTCGAATGGCGCCAGGATGTCGATGTGCCACGCGGCGCGGTCGCCGGCATCGAGGCGCGCTTTCGTGCGGCACGCGAAGCCGCGTTGGCTTTGCTGAGAGACCATGAGGAGAGCCGCTGGCAGGCGCACTGCGACGCGCTCGAGGCCCGGCTCGGGGCCCGGACCGACGCCGAGGCGCCACGCGCGGATGCCGAGGCGCGCTCGGACGCGCACGGATCTTCCGACGGCGAGCCTGATTCCCGCAGCCCGGAACCGCAGGAGCCGGCGGTGGACGAGCTGCTGCTGCAACTCGAGGCCGCGCTGAACGTCTCGGTCGCACCCGAATGGCAGGCGGCGCGACGCGATCTGAAGCTGCGCGCGCTCAAGGACACGCTCGAGGGCCGCAGCGCCGGCAATCCCGTCCAACCCGCCGCATGGCTGGCCACGGCGCTGCGCCAACGAGGGCTGACCGACGTGCAGCGCGAACGCCTGCGGGCCGTGATCGGGGCGCTGCGCCAGGCGCCGCCGGGCGCGTTGCGTTCGATGGCACCACGCGACGTTTGAGGATGATTCCGGGCGAGCTCCCGGGCCCGTCACCCCGTCCCTAGAATGTTCTGCTTCTTGCAGGAATGGGGTTGTCCTTAATGAGTTCAGGTGTCATCCGCATCCGCGGCGCGCGTCAGCACAACCTCAAGAACCTCGATCTCGACATTCGCACTGGTGAGATGACCGTCGTCACCGGGCCGAGCGGCTCGGGCAAGTCGAGCCTGGTGTTCGATACGCTTTACGCCGAAGGCCAGCGCCGCTACGTCGAGACCTTCAGCGCCTATGCGCGCCAGTTCCTGGACCGCATGGACCGGCCCGCAGTCGATCGGGTCGACGGCGTGCCGCCGGCGATCGCGATCGATCAGACCAACCCGGTGCGCAGCTCGCGCAGCACGGTCGGCACGATGACCGAGCTCAACGACCACCTGAAGCTGCTGTTCGCGCGCGGCGCGCAGTTGTTCGACCGTCAGACCGCGCAGCCGGTGCGCCACGATTCGGCCGAGACGATCTACGCCGAGCTGATGGCGCGCACCCTGGGCAGCGACCCGCGCCTCGTCGTCACCTTCCCGGTCGAGTTGCCGGCCAACACCAGCGCCGACGAGGTCCAGCAGTGGCTCGCGGCGAGCGGCTTCACGCGCGTGCACGCCGAGCGCGAGGTCGCGTCGCTCACCGGGGCGCGCAAGCTGCTCGATGTGGTGGCGGACCGGTTTCGGATCCAGGGCGTGGAAAAGGTGCGCGCGATCGAGGCCGTCGAGACCGCGCTCAGGCGTGGCAGCGGCCGGGTCAATGTGTACGCGTTTCTCGCGCAAGCGCCCGACGATGGCGGTGCCGCCCGGCCCTCGATCCCGGGCGGAGCCGGCGAAGATGCCCGTGCATCTCGACCTCTCCTCGTGAGCGAGGACGGGGTGGCTGCGCCCGCGCGCGAGAGCGGCGAGGACAGCGTGCTGTGGCGCTTTTCCACCGGGCTGCACTGTCCAGACAGTGACCTGCGCTATGCCGACCCGCAGCCGGCGCTGTTCTCATTCAATTCGGCCGTGGGCGCGTGCGAGACCTGCCGCGGCTTCGGACGTTTGATCGGCGTCGACTACGGGCTCGTGATCCCCTATGCGAGAAAGACCTTGCGCTCGGGCGCGATCAAGCCGCTGCAGACCCCCGCCTGGAAGGATTGCCAGGACGATCTGTTGCGCTACGGTGGCGAGGCCGGCATCCCGCGCGACACGCCGTGGAGCCAGCTTTCCGACGCGCAACGTGAATGGGTGATCCAGGGCACGCCCAACTGGAAGGGCAACTGGAACAAGCAGTGGTACGGCGTCAAGCGCTTCTTCGAGTACCTCGAGTCGAAGGCCTACAAGATGCACATCCGCGTGCTGCTGTCCAAGTACCGCAGCTACACGCCGTGCGAAACCTGCGGTGGCGCACGCCTGAAGACCGAGGCCTTGCTGTGGCGGCTCGGGTCGAAGGCGGATGCCGACGCGGTGCTGGCGCCCGCGCGCCGCTTCCTGCCGCGCGGCACCGGCTGGAGTCGGGCCCAGCTCGAAGCGCTGCCGGGCCTCACGGTCCACGACCTGATGCTGCTGCCCATTCAGACGCTGCAGTCGTTCTTCGAACTCTTGTTCACGCCTTCCCCGGCTCAGGAGGGCGTGAACGGCGCACTGCGGCTGTTGTTGTCGGAGATTCGCACCCGGCTCAAGTACCTGTGCGACGTTGGCATCGGCTACCTGACGCTCGATCGCCAGAGCCGCACGCTCAGCGGCGGCGAGGTGCAGCGCATCAACCTCACGACCGCACTCGGCACCTCGCTGGTCAACACGATGTTCGTGCTCGACGAGCCCAGCATCGGGCTGCACCCGCGCGACATGAATCGCATCATCCTGGCGATGCACCGGTTGCGCGACGCCGGCAACACGCTGGTGGTGGTGGAGCACGACCCGGCGGTGATGCTCAGCGCCGACCGCCTGATCGACATGGGCCCGGGCCCCGGCGAGCGCGGTGGGCAGATCGTCTTCGACGGCACGCCCGAGGCCATCCGGCATGCCGACACCTTGACCGGCGCCTACCTCGGCGGGCGCAAGCACGTCGGCATGGGTCTCAAGCGCTTGATGACCGCCTCGACGCCGAAGCTGATCCTCGAAGGCGCGCGCGACCACAACCTCCATAACATCACGGTCGAGTTTCCGTTGCTGCACCTGGTCTGCGTGACCGGCGTGTCGGGCTCGGGCAAGAGCACCTTGATGCAGGACGTGCTGGCGCCTGCACTGGCGCGCCACTTCGGCAAGGCCACTGACTCGCCGGGCGCGTTCGACGCGCTGCATGGCGCCGACTGGCTCACCGACTCGGTGTTTGTCGATCAGAGCCCGATCGGCAAGACCGCGCGTTCCAACCCGGCCAGCTATGTCGGCGCGTTCGACGAGATCCGCAAGCTGTTCGCCCGCGAGCCGCTCGCGCTGCAGCGCGGCTACGGTGCCGGCATGTTCAGCTTCAACGCCGGCGATGGGCGTTGCCCGACCTGCGGCGGCTCGGGCTTCGAGCATGTCGAGATGCAGTTCCTGAGCGATGTCTACCTGCGCTGCACGGACTGCGACGGGCGGCGTTACCGGGCCGAGATCCTCGACGTGAAGATCGCCCGGCGCCTGCCGGCGCCAGGCGTGGGCGGGGTCACGCGCCCGAACCAGGCGCCCGGCCCGGCCGCGGCGGGCGAACCGGCTGCGCAGGCAACGGCGCCGGTTCGCCAGCTCAGCGTGGCCGACGTGCTCGAGCTCACGGTGAGCGAAGCGGTGCAGCTCTTCCGCGACGACCGCGAGGTGCTGCGCGTGCTGCAACCCATCGTCGACGTCGGCCTCGAGTACGTGAAGCTCGGCCAGCCGGTGCCCACCTTGTCGGGCGGCGAGGCGCAGCGCCTCAAGCTCGCCGGCTTCCTCGCCGACGCTGCCGGCAACGGCAGCGCGAGCCGCCAGCCGCTGGCGCGCAAGGGCAGGTTGTTCATGTTCGACGAGCCGACCACCGGACTGCACTTCGACGACATCGCCAAGCTGATGCGCTCGTTTCGCAAGCTGCTCGACGCTGGCCACTCGATCATCGTGATCGAACACAACCTCGACGTGATCCGCGCCGCCGACTGGTTGATCGACCTCGGGCCCGAAGGCGGCGACGCGGGCGGGCAGGTGGTCTGCACCGGCACGCCCGAGGAAGTGAAGCGGCATCCGACGTCGCACACCGGCAGGGCGCTCGCCGATTACGACGTGGCGATGGGGCTCGGCCACGAGGTCCGCGAACGCCCGTTCCCGTGGCCGGCACCGGGAGAGGGCGAACCGCTGCAGACGCAGTTCCTGCGCCGGCGCCAGCTGGCCGGACCTGCCCCCGACCCGCTTCCGGACGGAGAGGGAGCCCGCCCGGTCCCGGAGGGCTTCATCCGGATCGTCAACGCGCGCGAGCACAACCTGAAGTCTCTCGACGTGTCGATCCCGCGTGGCCGGTTCAGTGTCGTGACCGGTGTGTCGGGCTCGGGCAAGAGCACGCTCGCATTCGACATCCTGTTCAACGAAGGCCAGCGCCGCTATCTTGAGTCGTTGAACGCCTATGCGCGCAGCATCGTGCAGCCGGCCGGCCGACCCGAGGTCGATGCGGTCTATGGCATCCCGCCGACCGTGGCGATCGAGCAGCGGTTGAGCCGTGGCGGGCGCAAGAGCACGGTGGCGACGACCACCGAGGTCTGGCACTTCCTGCGCCTGCTGTACGTCAAGCTCGGCCTGCAGCATTGCGTGAAGGACGGCTCGCCGGTGCGCCCGCAGAGCGCGGAGAGCATCGCCGAGCAAATTCTGCGCACGCCGGAGCGGGGCGGTTTTCGCGGCCGGCACGTCGGCCTGCTTGCGCCGCTGGTCGTGAATCGCAAGGGTGTCTACACCGATCTCGCCAAATGGGCCAAGGCGCGCGGCCACACCCACCTGCGCGTCGACGGCGAGTTCTTGAAGGTCGATCCGTGGCCGCGGCTCGACCGCTTCAAGGAGCACACCCTGGAGCTGCCGGTCAGCGACCTCGTGATCGACGTGGCGCGCGAGGCCGAGCTGCGCACGCTGCTTGCGAGCGCGCTCGACCTTGGCAAGGGCGTGATGCACCTGTTGAGTCCGCTCGACGGCCTCAAAGGCGCGATGCTCACGGGCGCGCCCACCGCCGGCATCGGCGCGGTCACGGTGTTCTCGACCAAGCGCGCCTGTCCGACCTGCGGCACCAGCTACCCCGAGCTCGATCCGCGCATGTTCAGCTACAACAGCAAGCACGGCTGGTGCACCACCTGCGTCGGCACCGGCCTGGCATTGACGCGCGAGCAGCGCAAGGCCTATGACGATTCGGTGCACGACACCGACGGCCGCGAGCAGAGCTTCCCGTCCGAGGAGATCGAGGTCGAAGGCCTCGTCGATGCGCCGTGCGAGGTCTGCGGCGGGACGCGCCTGAATCCGGCCTCGCGGCTTGTCACCTTCGAGCGCGAGCCGATCCCGGCGATCGGCTCGTGGTCGGTCGAAGACGCACGTGTGTGGGTCGATGCCTTGAAGCTCACCGGCCGCGATGCCGAGATCGCACGCGACGTGGTCAGCGAGATCAAGAGCCGCCTCGAGTTCCTCGAAGAAGTCGGCCTCGGCTACCTGACGCTCGACCGCGCCGCGCCGACCTTGAGCGGCGGCGAAGCCCAGCGCATCCGTCTCGCGGCGCAGCTCGGCAGCAACCTGCAAGGCGTCTGCTACGTGCTCGACGAGCCGACGATCGGCCTGCACCCGCGCGACAACCAAGTGCTGCTGAACGCGCTGCAGAACCTGAGCGACAAGGGCAACACGCTGGTCGTCGTCGAGCATGACGAGG
>JBDSBD010000129.1:0-12143 GCA_039921765.1 Burkholderiaceae bacterium | reverse complement strand
GCCTTCGAACAACCCGTAGAGCTCGCGCCCCTTGCTGAACACCGGGGTTTCCGGCGAGTTCAGGTACTTTGGCTCACTGCGGTCCAGCACACGGCCACCGAAGCCGATCACGTCGCCCTGCACCGAGCGGATCGGGAACATGATGCGGTCGCGAAAGCGGTCGTAGCGTTTGCGGTCGGCACCTGGCGGCGCGTCGCCATCGGCTTCCTTCGAGATCACCAGGCCGCTTTCTTCGAGCAGCGGGTCGTCGTAGCTCGGGAACACGCCGGCCAGTGTGCGCCAGCCCTCGGGCGCGTAGCCCAGGCCAAAGCGCGCCGCGATCTCGCCGGACAGGCCGCGGCCCTTCAGGTAGTCGATCGCGCGCGGGCTGGCTCTGAGCTGGCTTCGGTAGTGCTCGGCGGCCCGCGACAGCACCTCGTTGAGGGTGGCCTGGCGCTGCTTCTGTGCGCTGGCGCGTTCGCGCTCGGCGGGCGTGCGGTCATCTTCGGGCACGGTCATGCCGACCTGTTGCGCGAGGTCGTTGACCGCATCGATGAAGCCCATCCCCGAGTGCTCCATCAGGAAGCCGACCGCGTTGCCATGCACGCCGCAGCCGAAGCAGTGGTAGGTCTGACGCGTCGGGCTGACGATGAAGCTCGGCGACTTCTCGCCGTGGAACGGGCACAGGCCCTTGTGGTTGATGCCGGCCTTCTTCAGCTGCACGTGGCGGCCGACCACCTCGACGATGTCGACACGGGTGAGGAGGTCGTGGACGAAGGCCGGCGGGATCACTGGTTGAGTCTAACGGGGCGCGCCTGGAGCTTCACGGCCTCTGGAGGCGAGGCGAGGCGAGGCCAAGGTCCGAGAGCAGGCGGATTCAGCGCGATGCCGGCTCGCCTTCGGTCTCCACATACGTGAGCGCGCCGTCCGCGAGCCGCGCCGGCGCCGTCCATGGGTGCACGGTGCTGTGCGTGGCGTCGAGGATGTGCACAACCTCGACGCCACGGGCCCGCAGCGCGTCGGCGACCATCGAGCGGTGACAACGCCACCACAGGGATTCCGCGCACATCAGCGTGGTGCGAACGCGTTGCGCCAGCTCGAGAAGCTGGCTCAGACCGGCCGCAAACTCCGGCGTCTGCATGTAGTCGGCGTAACCGCGAAAGCTTGCGTTGCGCCAGACCGTGTTCGGCGAGTTCGCATGCGCACGGCGCCGGCCGCCGAGCGCGGCAAGCCACTGGTACTCGAGCGACGACTGCGCGAGCCGGGCCTGCAGTGCCGCCTGACCGTACTGGGGGCAGCGCCGCGAACCCGGGAATCGGCGCACATCGGCTACTGCCTCGATGCGATAGTGCGCCAGCAGCGCCAGGAAGTCCTCGAGCGGGAGGACCGAATGGCCAATCGTCCAGATCGTGATTCCGGCCGGCATCGCAGGCTTGCGCATCGCGGTCTCGGCCTCTCAGACCTTGTGCAGCGCCGCGCCCTTGTGCATCGCGATGTGCTCGGTCTTGTCGCTCTTGATCTCGTACTGCGGGTCGTCCTCGCTGCAGTGGCGCGTGTGCCCCTTGTATTGGGTGTCCCGAGTGTGCACTTTGACGATGTGCCCGCTGACGTGGCCCGCTTCCGAATTCCAGCGCACGTGGTCGCCGACTTTGAACGCCGTGGTCATGGCCGTCTCTCCTGATGGGGTGCTGTGGCCGCCGGCAACGCGTTTCGCGCAACGCCCGCGACCGGTGCTCACCCTAAACCTTCTTGCGTTGCACGATGCGCGCGGGGTGATGGACGGTGCGCCTTCGAGACCCGATCGGATGCAATCGCAGCCGTTGCGCCGTGTCCGCTGTGGTGCTGCGGAGGCGCTGCAGCGCTTCATGCGCCGGACTTCGGTCCTCGGTCAGACCGTGAGCAACTCCGCCTGTCCCACCAGGCCTCGATAGTCGCGCACCCAGTCCGGCACCTCGTCGGCCGGCATGGCCGCGGCGATGCCGTTGCCTTGTCCGACGTCGCAACCGATCTTGATCAGGCGTTGCGCCTGCTCCGGCGTTTCGACGCCTTCGGCCACGACGCTGCAATCGAAAGTCCGCGACAGCCCGATCACGCCTTCGACGATGGCCAGGTCCTGCCGGTCGCTGAGCATGTTGAAGACGAACGAGCGGTCGATCTTCAGCATGTCGATCGGCAGGCGCTTCAGGTAGGTGAAGGTCGAGTAGCCGGTGCCGAAATCGTCGAGCGCAAAACGTACGCCCAAAGCCCGGCATTCCTGCATCAGCGCACAGGTGTAGTCGACGTCGGCGAGAGCCGCGGTTTCCAGCACCTCCAGCACGAGCCGGTGCGCGACCGGCGACTGGTGGCGGGACAGCAACCCGGCCAGGCGCTGCGCGAACGCAGGCTCCTGCAGGTGGCGCGCCGAGACGTTGACGCTCACCGTGATGTCCAGCCCCAGACGCAGCCACTGGGCAAGTTGCTCGATGCCGCGTTGCAGCACCCAGTCGCCGACGCTGGCGCTCAGGCCGGTGTTCTCGACCAGGGGCAGGAACTGCGCTGGCGCGACGACGCCTTGCTCGGGATGCTTCCAGCGCAGCAACGCCTCGAACCCGAGCACCTTGCCCGAGCGCATGTCGACCTTGGGCTGGAAGTACAGGCGGAACTCCTCCGCGTCGAGCGCCTCCTGGACGCGGCTGAGCGCGACGAAACGCGCCTCCGCGCGCCGGTCATGCTCGGCGTCGAAGAACAGGTAGCCGTTGCGTCCGGCCTGCTTGGCGCCGTACATCGCGTGGTCGGCGTGGCGCAGCAAGGTCTCGGCGTCGGCCCCGTCCATCGGGAACACGGTGGCGCCTATGCTCGCCGTCACGGTCACCGGCCCCGCACCCATGCCCAGGGCGTAGGGCTGGCAGACCTGGTGCAGCACGCGCTCGACCGCGTGACGGCTTTCCTCCAGCGTGTGGTGCGCAGCAGCAGCACAAACTCGTCTCCGCCGATGCGCGCCACGACATCGTCGCCACCGGCCCACGAGCGCAGCGAGCGCCGCATCCGGTTGGCGAGCTCGAGCAGCAGGCGGTCGCCGGCATCGTGGCCGAAGCGGTCGTTGACGGGTTTGAAATGGTCGAGATCGAGGTAGCACACCGTCAGGAGTGATCGTTCGCGTTGGCTCGTCTGCATGGCCTCCTGCAGCATCTGCGCGAGGCGCACGCGATTCGGCAGACGCGTCAGTTCGTCGAAGTGGGCCTGACGCTGCAGTTGCTCGAGTTGCTGGCGCGTGCGGGTGATGTCGGTGATCGCCAGCATGTGGTGGTGGCGTGCACCACCGTCGGCCGCAGGGACCCGCGACACGGTGAGCTGCAGCAGACAGGTCTCGCCATTGCGGCGCCGGTCGATCACCTCGCCACGCCAGATGCCATGCTCGGCAAGGCCGGCACGAATCGCGGCCTGCTGCCGCTCGGCGTGCGGATCGTTCGGGTCGGAACGAAGCAGCGAGGGCACCGTGCCCAGCAGTTCCTCGCGCGCGTAGCCGGTGATCTCCGTGAAGGTCGGATTGGCTTCGAGGATGCGGTGGTGCAGGTCGGTGACCAGCAAACCTTCGTGCAGATGCTGAAACAGGTTGTCCGACAGATGCTGGCGTTCACGCGTGGCCTGCAGATCGCCGATGTCGCGCGCCGTGCTGAGGATCCGCACCGGCTCACCATCGGCCGCGCGCTCGGCCACCAGCGCGTTCAATTCGAACCAGCGCCAGCCGCCGTCATGGCTGCGCAGGCGGCAGGACGCCCTGCAGTTCACTCGACCTGCCATGCGCAGCGGCTCGAAGGCCTGTTGCACGCGTGGCGTGTCATCCGGATGGATGAGGGCCCAGAACGCATCGATCGCGTCACCCGACTCCTGCGCGGCGTGACCGAGCAGAGCCTGCCAGCGCGCTGAAAACGAGATCCGCCCGGCATCCAGATCCCATTCGGCGATACCAATGTCGGACGTGTCGAGGGCGAGCTGCCAACGCTTCTCGTTGGCCGCAAGTTCACCTGCCAGCGCTGTGGTCAGCAGCGGGATCACGACCAGGCCGCACACGTAGCTCACCAGCATGCCGAGGTCTTGCTCGACAGCCGGCGCGTGGAACGGACCCCAGCCGCTCGCGGTCGCCATGACGGCACCGCCCGACAACAGCAACGCCGTCGACGCCGCCGCGAACAGACCGCTGCGCGCCGCCAGCCAGCAAAGCAGCACGTGGGGTGCGAACATGAGCACCGAGCGGGTCGGGTGGTCTTGTGCGGGAAGCCCGAACGTGAGCGCAGCGCTGGCCAGCGCGCCCAGCGCAATCAGGCCCGATGGCGCGGCACGCCAGCCGCCGAAGGCCTGGCGCAGCGCCGCCCGCGACAAGGTCAGGAGCGGAATGCCGACGAGCAGCGCACCGATGGCATCTCCCAGCCATTCGTGCATCCAGGCCTGGGGCGCGTCATGCCAGGCAAGCAACCCACTCGCGGCCAGCCACAGCGTGGTGTTGCCCGCGGTCAGCAGCATCGCGTAACCGACCCCGATGAGGCAGTAGAGCCAGAGATCGCGGCGGCGATCGAGCTCGATGTGAAGACCGCCGCGGCGCAGCAACGAGGCCCCGAGCAGGGCCCCGAGGGTATTGCCCGTCGTGATGAGAATGGCGGCCCAGCCCGGTACATCCAGGCCGAGCAGCAGGCACAGCGAGCCCAGCCACACGCCGGGCCAGAGACCTCGTCCGAAGCGCGTCAACACGGCCAGGGCGATGCCTGCAGGAGGCCAGATCAGCAGCGCGCTGGTGGCATGGCCGGTGTGGGGCACGGCGAGCCCGATGCGACCGCCGAGGTAGTACGCCAGCGCCAGCAGCAGAACACGAATCCACCAGTCACGGGCACCCGCCCGCGCCACCAAGGGTGCAGGCAGGGGCCGGATGAGATGGGCGTCGGACACAGCAGAGGCGGCGGCTGAAATTGTGGGTAAATGTAGCGGAAGTGCGGGTCCAACCGGGGTTCGTTCACGCGGTGCTGCACAAGCCCGCGGACCGGTCTCAGGCGGCGCGTCGTGCCCCGCGTGCGGGATGCGAAAAAGCCACCGTCAAGGTGGCTTGCAAAGCGGGTCGCGCGGGCTGACCGCAGCGCTGCTCAGACCGCGAAGTCCTCGGGCTTGCGGCCCGCGGCCAACGCCGCCTTCAGCCATTTGGGTTGGAGTCCGCGACCACTCCATGTTTCACCGGTTGCGGTGTTGCGATACTTGGCCGCGACCTTGCCGCCCTTTTTCGCCGTGCCCGATTTGGACCCACCCCTTGCGCTGAGGTCCGAAACTGAGAGGTCATACTCCCGCATCAGGGCACGAATCTTGTCGATCGCGCCCGTCCGTTGTTCCTTCTTGGTGAGTTCAATCTGGCGCTCGAGGGCGTCTCTTTGGGCAATCAGGTCCTGAAGCGAGGCCATGGCGGTTCCTTTGAGGAGTTGGAACCTGGATTATGAACGAAACTCAACCTTCCATTGAGATAATCAACGAAAGTATTCGCAAAAGATAATGTTTTGCCTGGTTCCGAGTATCACAAAGGGCCGTCAGCCACGACTCGCTCAATGCACCTCATGGGCTCGGCGGTACATAGCCTGCCGGCTTCTCGGCACCGCCGTCAAAGAAGAACAACTCCATTTGCCGCGCGAGGTACTGGCGTGCGCGCTGGTCAGCGAGATTGAGCCGGTTCTCGTTGACGAGCATGGTCTGGTGCTTGAGCCACAGCTGCCAGGCTTCCTTGCTGACCGAGTTGTAGATGCGTTTTCCAAGCTCGCCGGGGTAGGGTGCGAAATCAAGTCCCTCGGCTTCCTTTTTCAGATGAACACATTGAACGGTGCGGGGCATTTCATTCTCCTGGATAGGTGATGGACGGCGGACTCGAAACCTGTCGATCGCCGCGAGAAGTGAAGCTCAACCGAGCTTCTTGACCAATACCTGCGAGCGCCGATCCCAGTTGTACTTGCGCTTGCGCGCATCCGGGAGCCAATCGGGATCGACGTGCTGGAAGCCGCGTTTGATGAACCAGTGCATCGTGCGCGTGGTCAGCACGAAGATACTGTCCAGACCCATGGCTTTGGCGCGATGTTCGATCCGTTTGAGAATGCGCTCGCCATCGCCCTGGCTTTGCACTTGCGGCGAAACCGTCAGTGCGGCCATCTCCGCGGTGCGGGCTTCGGGGTAAGGGTAGAGCGCGGCGCAGCCGAAGATGATGCCGTCGTGTTCAATGACCGTGTAGTGGCCAATGTCGCGCTCGATCTCGGTGCGGCTGCGCTTGACGAGCGTGCCGTCCTGCTCGAACGGCTCGATTAGTTGCAGCACGCCGCCGATGTCGTCGGAGGTCGCTTCGCGCAGGCTCTCCAGCTTCTCGTCGACCACCATCGTGCCGATGCCATCGTGCGTGAACACCTCCATCAGGAGCGCGCCGTCCATCGCGAACGGCAAGATGTGCGAGCGTTCCACGCCGCCGCGGCAGGCGCGCACGCAGTGCTGAAGATAGAACGCCGGGTCGGTCGGCTGCATCGCGCGCGGCAGCCCTGCCAGCAGGCGCTCGGCCTCGGCCAGCGAAAGCTCGGTGTCCACGTCGCTCTCCGGATCGGCGAGGTCCTCGTGCAGCCCCGGCACCTCGGTGATGAAGAGCAGCTTGTCGGCTTGCAGCGCAATCGCCGTGCTGGTGGCCACGTCTTCCATCGTCAGATTGAAGGCCTCGCCCGTCGGTGAAAAACCGATCGGCGAGAGCTGCACCATCGCACCGGTGTCGATCGCGCGCCGGATCGACGCCGAATCGACCTTGCGCACCACGCCGCTGTGCAGTAAGTCGACGCCGTCGACGATGCCCACCGGCCGCGCGGTCAGGAAGTTGCCCGAGACCACGCGCACGATCGCGTTGGCCATCGGCGTGTTCGGCAGGCCCTGCGAGAACGCGGCCTCGATCTCGAAGCGCACCTGGCCAGCGGCTTCCTGCGCTGAATCGAGTGCCACTGCATCAGTGATTCGCAGTCCGTTGCTGAAGCGCTCCGCATGCCCTTTGGAGCGCAACTGCTCGGTGATCTGGGGACGAAAGCCATGCACCAGCACAAGCTTGATGCCCATCGCGTGCAGGATCGAGAGGTCCTGCGCGAACGAGTTGAGCTTGCCCGCGGCGATCATCTCGCCGGCGATGCCGACGACGAAGGTCTTGCCGTGGTAGGCATGGATGTGCGGCGCCACGGTACGAAACCAGGGCACGAAGGTATGCGGGAAGACGAGGCTCACGGTGCGTTGCACTCATTCGAAAGACGGGCGAGCGCAATTCTTGCATGCCAGGGCCTGCGCGCACCCGGCTCCTGCCGGGTGCCGGGTGCGCCCGCCCGGATTGCCGCGCGGCTAGTTGTACAGGACCTTCGGCAACCAGAGCCCGATCTGGGGGAACCAGTAGAGCAGCACGATGGCAATGATCTGGATGCCCATGAAGGGCATCATGCCGGCAAAGATCTGGTTCAGCGTCACATGCTTGGGTGCCACGCCCTTCAGGTAGAACGCCGACATCGCGACTGGCGGGCTCAGGAATGCAGTCTGCAGGTTCAGGGCCACGAGCAGGCCGAAGAACAGCGGATCGACACCGAAGTTGTCGAGCAGCGGAATGAAGATCGGCATGAAGATGACGATGATCTCGGTCCACTCGAGCGGCCAGCCGAGCACGAAGATGATGATCTGGGCCAGCACCAGGAACTGGACCCGGCTCAGCTCCATCCCGAGCACCCACTGCTCGACCAGGGCCTGTCCGCCCAGCAGCGCGAACGCGGCGGAGAAGATCGCCGATCCGACGAACAGCCAACACACCATGGCCGAGGTCTTGGCGGTCAGGAACACCGACTCCTGGACCATCCCGAGGTTGAGCTGTCGGTAAGCCGCCGCCAGGATGAAGCCGCCGAAGGCGCCCACCGCTGCGGCCTCGGTCGGCGTGGCCAGGCCGAACACGATCGAGCCCAGCACCGCCAGGATCATCACCAGGAGCGGGAAGAACGACGCCAGCAGCATCTTGAAGATCTCGAGCCGCGAAAAGCTCAACAGTGCGTAGTACACCGCAAGCAGCACGGCTCCCACACCCAGGCCGATCCAGAAGCTCGCTGAAGCCGGCTGCGAGGTGGCCGACGGACTGGCTGAGGCCGCGGCACCGGGTGCCGCCCCAGCCGGCTCGGCCAGCGTGCCGGGGGGCTCGGCCGCGCCACCGGAGCCGGACGGCTCGGCGAGGTCTCCCGCTCCGGGTGGCTCGGCCAGACCGCCCGAACCCGAGTCGGGCGGCTCGGCGAGCGTGGTGCCGGGAGGCTCTTGCACGCCGCCGTAGTCGACGTCGGCAGGCACGTAGGTGCCGATCTGCTGCAAGCCCGAAGCGAGCGCGCGCGGCTCGACGCTGGTGGCGCTGCGGTAGCTGAACACGGCGATCACGACAAACAGCAGCAGCGGCAACAGCGCCACGAACAACTGGCGCAGCAGGTAGCCGAGCGGCACGTTGGAGTTGCGCCGACCTTTCACCGCGGCGATCAAGGCGGGTACGGCATAGCGCGGGCCGGTCGCACCCACCGCCACCAGTTGGGGCGGCAGCGGCACCTTGCGTTGCTCGGCTGTCAAAGGTGGGGCGAGCCTGGGCTTGAGCTTGGCGACAAGAACCACGTAGAGGATGTACAGCCCGGCCAGCAACATGCCCGGAAAGAAGGCGCCAGCGTAGAGTTGAACGACCGAAACACCGGCTGTGGCGCCGTAGACGATGAGCAGAACCGAGGGCGGGATCAAGATACCCAGGCAGCCCCCGGCCGTGATGACGCCGGCCGAGACGCGCACGTCGTAGCCGGCCTTGAGCATCGGTGGCAGAGCCAGCAGCCCCATCAGCGTAACCACCGCACCGACGATGCCGGTGGCGGTGGCAAACAGCGCGCACGTCACCAGGGTGGCCACGGCCAGCGATCCGGGCACCCGTGCCAGGGCCAGGTGCAGGCTCGTGAACAGGCGCTCGATCAGGTTGGCACGCTCGACAAGGTAGCCCATGAAGACGAACAGTGGCACCGCGATGAGCACGTCACTGGCCATCACCGAGTAGGCGCGTTGCACCATCAGGTCGAGCGTCTGGGTCAATGCTCCGCTCGCCGTCTGACCACCCGAGTGGTAGGCAAAGTAGGCGAACAGCATGCCCATACCCATCAGCGTGAACGCCGTCTGAAAGCCCAGCATGATGGCCACCACCACCAGCGATAGCATCACGAGGCCGATGTGGCCGTTGGTGATGACCGGCGCGCTGAGCAGCATGTAGAGCGCCGCGACGATGATCACGGCCATCAGGCTGAAGCCGAACCAGAGCTCCTTGCGGACCTTCATGGTGCGCCCTCCTGGCGCTGCGCTGGCGGGACGTATTTGGCGACATCGTCAACGTTGACGTCGGTGGCGTGGACCATGACCTTGAGCTTGTCGACATCGACCTCTTCGACGTCCTCCTCGCGCAACGGCCAGACCCCGTCGCGCAGACAGAGCACACAACGCACGATCTCGACGAATCCCTGGAGCAGCAGCACCGCACCAGCGATCGGGATCACGAACTTGAACGGGTAGAGCGGGATCGGGTCGGCATTGAAAGTCTGCTCGCGCATGGCCAGCGACTCGTTGGCGTAGGTCCAGCCGGCCCAGGTGAGCGCCACGATGCCGGGCAGGAAGAACGCGAAGTAGAGAATGATGTCGATCGTGGCCTGCGTGCGCGGGCGAAAGAAGCCGTAGAGCACGTCGCCGCGCACATGGCCGTTCTTGGCCAACGTGTAGGCACCGGCGCACATGAACAGGGTGCCGTACAGCATGATCTGCGCGTCGAGCACCCAGGCGTGCGGCTTGTTGAGCGCGTAGCGCGAGAACACCTCGGCGCTGATGAGAAAGGTGAGCCCCACCACGGTCCAGGCCGTGGCCTTGCCGAACCAGGTCGAGAAGCTGTCGACCGCCAGGAGAAATCGTTGCATCCGGGAATCCCTTCAATTAAGAAAGGGCGCCGGACACCGGCGCCCCTTCCTTCTTGCCGCAACGAGGATCAGGCCTTCTTCGGCTTGGTCCCGAAGTAGTGGTTGTAGGCAATCTTGAAATCGACCGAATAGTCGTTCTGCCACTGGCCGGCGCGCTGCGCGAAGACCTTCTGCGAGTCGAGTACCTTCTGGAAGAGTGGGTTGTCCTTGGCCTTCTTGGCGATGGTCCTGTCCCAGGAGGCAAGCTGGTCGCGCAGGATGGAGTCAGGCGTCTTGTAGAACTTCACGCCAGCCTTCTTCAGCTCGATGTAGTCCTGCGAATTGCGCTCGATGGCCTTCCAGCTCATGTCGGCACTGGCCGCCTGCACGCCGTAGTCGATGATGGATTTCAGCTCGGCCGGCAGCGCCTTGTATTTCGCACCGTTGAACAGGATCTCGAACTGCTCGCCGCTCTGGTGAAAGCTCTGCAGCATGCAGTTCTTGGCCACGTCGGGGAAGCCGAGCAGACGGTCGCTCGAGGCGTTGTTGAACTCGGCCGCGTCGATCAGCCCGCGGTCCAGTGCCGGCACGATCTCGCCCCCCGGCAGCGGATTCACCGCCACGCCCATGTCGGTGAAGACGTCCACCGCCAGGCCGACGGTGCGGAACTTCAGGCCTTTCATGTCGGAGGACTTCGCCACCGGCTTCTTGAACCAGCCCAGCGGCTGCGTCGGCATCGGGCCGTAGAGGTAGGACACGACCTCCATGTTCAGGCTCTTGTAGATCTCGTCGAGCAGCGCCTTGCCGCCGCCGTAGTTGTGCCAGGCCAGCACCATGTTGGGGTCCATGCCGTAGGCCGGGCCCGATCCCCACAGCGCGAGCGCCGCCTGTTTGCCGTAGTGGTAGGCCACCACGCCGTGGCCGCCGTCGAGCGTGCCCTTGTTCACCGCCTCCAGCAACTGGAACGCCGGCACCACCGCTCCAGCCGGCAGCACCTCGATCTTCAGCCGGCCACCGGCCATGTCGTTGACCTTCTTGGCAAAGTCGAGCGCGTACTCGTGGAAGATGTCCTTCGAGGGCCAGGTGCTCTGGAAGCGCAGACTGGTGGTCTGCGCGCGCGACACCAGAGGTGCGGCGAGCGCGCCGGTGGCGCCTGCGGTGACCGCAGCATTGCGCAAGAAGCGGCGGCGCGGGGAAGCGGGTGGGGTGACGGGCTTCTGGGACATTGCAACTCCTGGTGACTGTGGGCCAACTGGCAACCGAGGCACTCGCGTGCCTCATGAGTCCGCGGATGCGCGGAACCGGGTGGAATCTCGCCGAAGCGAACGGCTGCCACAAGTAGGGGAAGCCCGCCGTGCCAGCGGCCTGGCGCTGGCGATCTGCGGCGGCTTGCGGCGCTGCCGAGATAATCCACAGCTTCATGTCGCAGCCCCATCGTTTGCAAGTGCCGCACGCGCGCACGCCCCCGCCGCCTGGCCCACCCTTCCGCCGATCACGTTTCCCGAGTCGCTGCCGGTGTCGGCGCGCCGCGACGAGATCGCCCAGGCGCTGCAGCAGCATCAGGTCATCATCGTCTGCGGCGAAACCGGCTCGGGCAAGACCACCCAGTTGCCCAAGATCGCCCTGTGGCAGGGCCGTGGCAAGGCCAACACGGGCAAGCTGATCGGCCATACCCAGCCGCGGCGCATCGCGGCCTCAAGCGTGGCCAAGCGTATCGCGCAGGAGCTGAACACCGAGCTCGGCGCGGTGGTGGGTTTCAAGGTGCGGTTCCAGGACCGGCTCTCGAGCAACGCCAGCGTCAAGCTGATGACCGACGGCATCCTGCTGGCCGAGACCCAGAGCGATCCGCTGCTGCGCGCCTACGACACGATCATCATCGACGAGGCCCACGAGCGCAGCCTGAACATCGATTTCCTGCTTGGCCATCTGCGCCAGATCCTGCCGAGAAGGCCGGATCTGAAGGTCATCGTGACCTCGGCGACGATCGATGCCGATCGGTTCGCGCGCCACTTCGCGTCGAAAGACGGGCCGGCGCCGGTCATCATGGTCTCGGGCCGGATGTTCCCGGTCGAGCAGCGCTACCGGCCTTTCGAAGAGTCGCGCGAGTACGACCTGAACAATGCGATCGCCGATGGCGTCGACGAACTCTGGCGTGACCCGCACCACGTCGGCGACATTCTGGTCTTCCTGCCGGGCGAGCGTGAAATCCGCGAA
>JBDSBD010000128.1:0-6496 GCA_039921765.1 Burkholderiaceae bacterium | reverse complement strand
TTTGAATCTCTGTATCAGGGCACCTGGAAGCTCTCACCGGACATGTCCAAGCTGAAGGCGGTCCTGGTGAGCGAGACGACGGCACAGCTCTACATTCCGATGATCTTCAACATCGGAGCGCCTGGCCAGGCAGCGCCTGACACGCCGTTCCTGATGAACCAAACTCTCGTGAAGACGGCTGCCGGCTGGCGGATCGCCAGCATCTTGCCGATAGCGATTCCGGCATCAGCCGCCGCGCCGCCGAAATGAGGCCAAGCCCTCGGGCGAAGCACGGCGGGCGCGAGAGGCGCCACGGCAAAGGACCGCTTTGAGGATCTGAAGTTGCTCAGGCTCAGTTCCGCTTCGGGTCGCGAACGGCTGTTCGATCAGAGACCCGAAGGCCGACACCCTTCATCGTTGCCGGGTGTGACCGGCCACCGGGATTGTCGGCGGTTGCTCTTTCCCAGGAGCGCCGCCGTGATGAGCGCCGAGGCCCGCAGGTGTCGCCAGATGCGAAACAGTGTGCTGCGCATCACAAGAGATGAAATCGCAACCCCCCGGCCCGGCGCGAACCCTGCGGTGACCGACCCGGCGGCCCTAGAACCAGCGCCTCAGATTCAGCAGGGTGACCACGCCCAGCGCCGCAAAGATCGCCGCCGCGACGCCGTGCACCAGCTGCATCGGCAACTTGTCGGCCATGCGATGGCCGACGAAGACGGCGGGCACGTCGGCGATCAGCATGCCCAGCGTGGTGCCGGCCACCACGGCGATCAGGTTCGCGTAGTGCGCGGCCAGCGCAACCGTGGCGATCTGCGTCTTGTCGCCCATCTCGGCGAGGAAGAACGCCACGAGTGTCGTGCCGAAGACGCCAAAGCGCAGCGGTGCCTCGGCCGTGTCGGCGTCGATGCGATCGGGGATCAGGATCCAGGCCGCCATCGCGACGAGCGAGGCGCCGATCACCCAGCGCAGCACTTCCGGGCCGAGCGCGTGCGCGACCCAGGCGCCGACCAGGCCGGCGCTTGCGTGGTTGAGCAGCGTGGCGACGAGGATGCCGAGCACGATCGGCGCCGGGCGGCGAAAGCGCGCCGCGAGCAGCATCGCGAGCAACTGCGTCTTGTCACCCATTTCACCGAGCGCGACAGCGCCCATCGAGACGAGGAAGGCTTCCAAGGCATGGATTCCAGGACCGGAGGAGACGGATGACCACGCGATCTCCCCGGTCGCGTGCGGAGATCGTGCGGTCAAAGGTCTTGCCAGGCTGGAAGCTGCTTGCACCACGGCCGTGCGGGCCGAGTGTGTTGATGCAAGCCCCTGCGTGAGAACGAGCAGGGCGGCTACTCCCCAATGACGAGAGCGCAGCGGATTTTACCGAATCAACGCTCCGCAAGCACCGTGCGTGCGGCCTGTTGCAGACTCTCGGTGCTGCCATCCCAGGCGACCCGGACGTGTGGCACGGACACGCCGGGGAAATTGCGCTCCAGCGATTGCGTGTAGATCGGGTCGTAGTGGCGCAGCAGCAGCTCGCGCACCACGTCGGCGATCGGCCCCTCGCGCGCGGTTTCCTGCCAGGCATTCACGACCTCGTTGCCGCAGCGTGCCCGCAAGGCGTCCAGGCGTTCGCAGAACAGTGCGGTGTCGCGCACGAAGAAGTCGTATTCGTCGAGCAGCAATGCGACACGTGCGTCGAGTGGCAGTTCGAGCTGGATGCAGCGGGCGTTGCGCATGCGCTCGATCAGCACCGGCGGCACGCGCAGATCGCCGACCTTCTTGCTCTCGCTCTCGACGAACACGGGCCGCGCGGGGTCGAGACGGCGCAGCGCGTCCCAGACGCGCGACTCGAACTGCTTCTGGCTCGGTTGCTGCTGCCCGGGAATGAGCCCGAGCACCGAGCCGCGGTGGTTGGCGAGCGCCTCGAGGTCGAGCACCTGCGCGCAGCCGGCCTGCAGTGCGTGCAGCAACTGGCTCTTGCCCGAGCCGGTGCTGCCGTAGACCACGCGGTAGTCGAAGCGCTGCGGCAACGCCTCGAGTGCGGCCCGCACCGCGCGCCGGTACTCGCGGTAACCGCCCTCGAGCAGATGGACGTGGAAGCCGATCTGGCCGAGCACGAGCGCAAGCGCGCCGCTGCGTTGGCCGCCGCGCCAGCAGTAGATGAGTGGGCGCCAGCTCTTGGGCTTGTCGAACACCTCGCGCTCGATGTGGGCGGCGATGTTGCGCGCCACCAGCACCGCGCCCTGCTTGCGCGCCGTGAATGGCGACACCTGGGCGTACTCGGTCCCGACCAGGCGCCGCTCCTCATCGTTCAGTGACGGCCAGTTTTGCGCGCCGGGCAACCGGTCGAGCGCAAACTCGGCCGGCGAGCGCGCGTCGATCACGCTGTCGAACTCGGTCAGGCGAGCCAGCGCGTCGGCAGCGGAAATGGTGTGCAGCATGAGGGCGCTCGAGTGGGGCCGTCGGTCGGTCGGTCGATCAGTCGGCGAGCGCGTCGAGCAGCTCGGTCTCGACCTGCAGTTGCAGCTTGTTGTGCTGCAGCGCCGGGCCGTCGATCAGGAACGTGTCCTCGACGCGCTCGCCCAGGGTCGTGACCTTGGCGAGCTGCAGGTTGATGTCGTGGCGCGCCAGCACTCTCGCAATCGAGTACAGCAGGCCCGAGCGGTCACTCGCCGACACGCTGAGCAGCCAGTGCTGCGCGCGCTCGTCGGGCCGCAGCGTGATGCGCGGCGTGATCGGGAACGAGCGCACGCGGCGCGATACGCGCCCGCGGCTCGGTTCGGGCAACGGGCCGCTCGCGGCCAGCGCGAGCGCGAGCTGGGTTTCGACAAAAGCGATCAGGTCCCGGTAGGGCGACTCGATGTCGGGGCTGTTGACCTGGAAGGTGTCGAGCGCGTAGCCGGTGCGGGTGGTGTGGATCTTGGCGTCGAGGATGTTGAAGCGGGCGCCGTCGAAGTAGCCGCAGATGCGCGCGAACAGGTCGCGCTGGTCGGGGGCATAGACCAGCACCTGCAGGCCTTCGCCCAGCGGCGACAGGCGCGCCTGCACGACCGGCCTGCCGGCATCGACATGGCGCGCCAGCACGCGCGCATGCCAGGCGATGTCGGCGGCGTCGTGGCGCGCGAAGTAGCTCGGCTCGAGCGTGCGCCACAGCGGCTCCTCGACCCGCGCCGGCAGCGACTTCAGGTTCAGCGCGTGGCGCGCCTCCTGCTTGCGTGCCTCGACCTCGGCCGCCAGGTTGGGTCGTGCGCCGCCGAGTGCGCGCAGGGTCAGGCGGAACAGGTCTTCGAGCAGCTTGCCCTTCCAGGCATTCCACACCTTCGGGCTGGTGCCGCGGATGTCGGCCACGGTCAGAAGGTACAGCGCGGTCAGGGTGCGCTCGTCGCCGACGCGCCGCGCGAAGGCCTCGATCACGCCGGGCTCGGAGAGGTCCTCCTTCTGCGCGATGCGCGACATCGTCAGGTGCGAGGCCACCAGAAACTCGATCAGCTCGGCGTCCGCCTTCGGCACGCCGTGGTCGCGGCAAAAGCGCCGCACCTCCCTGGCGCCGAGTTCGGAGTGGTCGCCGCCGCGGCCCTTGGCGACGTCGTGGAACAGCGCGGCGACGTAGAGCACGTAGGGCCGGTGCCAGGTCAAGGCGAGCTGCGAGCAGAACGGGTACTCGTGGGCATGCTCGGGAATGAAGAAGCGCCGCACATTGCGCAGCACCATCAGGATGTGCTGGTCGACCGTGTAGACGTGGAACAGGTCGTGCTGCATCTGCCCGACGATGCGCCGGAACACCCACAGGTAGCGGCCCAGCACGCTGGTCTGGTTCATCAGCCGGAACGCGTGGGTCTGGCCTTCGCGCGCCTGCAGGATCTTCATGAAGGTGGCGCGGTTCACCGGATCGTGGCGGAACTTCGTGTCCATCAGATCGCGCGCGTTGTACAGGGCGCGCAAGGTGCGCACCGACAACCCGGTGGTGCGCACGCTCTGCTGGTGGACCAGGAAGGTCTCCAGGATCGCATGCGGGTTGCGCTGGTACAGGTCGTCGCTGGCCACCTCGAGCATGCCGCCGCGCTCGAGGAAGTGGGCGTTGATGCGCTGCATCGGCGCGTCCTGCGAGCCCTCGATGCGCTCCTCGATGCCCAGCATCAGGATCTGGTTGAGTTGCGTCACCGCCTTGGCGGCCCAGTAGTAGCGCCGCATCAGCACCTCGGAGGCGCGCATCGCGCGCGTCGCGCGGTAGCCGAAGCTCTCGGCCACGGCGGTCTGCAGATCGAACACCAGACGGTCTTCACGCCGCCCGGCAATCAGGTGCAGCCGGGCGCGGATCAGCTTGAGCAGCCCCTCGTTGCGGTGGAGCTGCTTGACCTCGAACGGCGTGATCAGGCCGTTGGCGGCCAGCGCGCTCCAGGTCTTGCCCAGGCCGGCCGCGCGCGCCACCCACCGCACCACCTGCAGATCGCGCAGCCCGCCCGGGCTCTCATTGCAATTGGGCTCGAGCGAGTACGGCGTGTCCTCGTATTTCTGATGGCGCTGGCGCATCTCGAGCGTCTTGGCGCGCAGGAAGGCCTTGGGGTCCATCGCCTGGGTATTGGCGTGGCGAAAACTCGTGAACACACGCCGCGAGCCGCACAGGTAGCGCGATTCGAGCAGTGCGGTCTGCACCGTCACGTCGCTGTGTTCGAGCGCGATGCATTCGCCCACCGTGCGCACGCTCGAGCCGATCTCCAGGCCGGTGTCCCAGCAGGCGCTGATGAAGGCCTCGATCGAGGCCTTCATCGGGCCGGAGCGGGTCGTGCCAGCGGGCGGCAGCAACACCAGCACGTCGACATCGGAGTGCGGGAACAGCTCGCCGCGCCCGTAGCCGCCAACCGCCAGCAGCGCTGCGTCCGCCGGCATGCCGGTGTGCTGCCACAAGGCGCGCAAGGTGCCATCGACCTGCCGGCACAGCGCGCGGATCAGGCGCGCGGCCGCCGGGGCGGTGGGGCGTGCGGCCCGGAACTGCTCGAGCAGCAGTGCCTTGCCATCGCGGAACCGGCTGCGCAACTCGGCCAGGTCGGGCGCGGGTGGCGCAGCCGCGTCGATCGGTGCGGTGGTCACGGCGTGCGAGCCCGCGTCGCAGGGCGGCTCAGGTGTGCACGAACGGCGGTGGCGCCGGGCTGCCGGCCGACAGGGTCAGGACCTCGTAGCCCGTTTCGGTGACCAGGATGGTGTGCTCCCATTGCGCCGAAAGCGAACGGTCCTTGGTGACGATGGTCCAGCCGTCGTAGGGTCGGCCGCCTTTGCGGTCTTCCTTGATGTCGCGGCGCCCGGCGTTGATCATCGGCTCGATCGTGAAGATCATGCCCGGCACGAGCGTCTCGAGCGTGCCCGGGATGCCGTAGTGCAGGACCTGCGGGTCCTCGTGGAATTTGCGGCCGACGCCGTGGCCGCAGAACTCGCGCACCACCGAAAAGCCGGCGTTCTCGGCAAAGACCTGGATCGCATGGCCGATGTCGCCCAGGCGCGCGCCCGGACGCACCTTGACGATGCCCTTCCACATCGCGTCATAGGTGATGGCGCACAGCCGCCGCGACGCGATCGAGCCTTCGCCGATGATGTACATGCGGCTGTTGTCGCCGTGCCAGCCGTCCTTGATGACGGTGACGTCGATGTTGACGATGTCGCCATTCTTGAGCGGGCGGTCGTCGGGGATGCCGTGGCAGACGACGTCGTTGAGCGACGTGCACAGCGACGCCGGGTAGGGCGGGTAGCCCGGCGGCCCGTAACCCAGCGTGGCCGGCACGCCGCCCTGCACTTGCACCATGTGGTCGTGCGCCAGCTTGTCGATCTGCGCGGTGGTCACACCAGCCTTGACATGCGGCGTCAACATGTCCAGCACCTCGGACGCCAATCGGCCGGCGACGCGCATTCCTGCGATGTCGTCGGCACTCTTGATCGAGATAGTCATGGGCAGATTATCCTCCCGCCCAGCGCCTCTAAAATCGACGCCATGCGCCGCGGCGGCCCTTGCCCGGCGACGGTTCTCGCGAACGCCGCGCTTCGCACCCTTCAACGCCACGAGCCTTCGCGTGACTTCCAAGCCCAAGCATCTGACCCACCACGAGGGCGGCAATGCGCTGCTCCCCTTTCGCGCCGGCGCCCTGCTGACACGGCTGCAGGCGATCAGCCCGAAGATCGCCGGTGTGTCCGCGCGTTTCGTGCACTGGGTCTGGAGCGAGGTCGCGCTGGATCGCGCCGACACCGACAAGCTCGAGGCACTGCTGCGCTATGGCGAACCGGGCCCGGACGCGGGCGCGGTGGGAGGCGAAGGCGTGCTGATCGTCGTTGCGCCGCGGCTCGGCACCGTGTCGCCGTGGGCCTCGAAGGCGACCGACATCGCGCACAACTGCGGGCTGGCGGCGGTTCGGCGCATCGAGCGCGTCACCGAGTTCCGGCTCCGGATCGACGGCGGGCGGCTCGGCGGCGCCCGGATGCTCACGGAGCAGGAACGCAACGGCGCGGCCGCGCTGCTGCACGACCGCATGACCGAGAGCGTGCT
>JBDSBD010000127.1:0-4233 GCA_039921765.1 Burkholderiaceae bacterium | reverse complement strand
GCGCAGCGGCGGCGCGCGAGTGCGTCACCAGCACACAGGCTGCACCTTGCTCGCGCACCTGAGTGGCCAGCAAATCCATCATCTTCTCGGCCGTGGCGGGGTCTAGGTTGCCGGTGGGCTCGTCGGCGAGGATGAGCTGCGGCCTGTGCACCAGCGCACGCGCCAGTGCCACGCGCTGCAGCTGGCCACCCGAGAGTGTTTGCGGCAGCCGCGGCCCGAGCCCTTGCAGGCCGACGGCGGTGAGCAAGTTTTCTACACGCGCATCGTCGGGCCGCCGTTGCAGCAGCAGAGGCAGACCCACGTTTTGCGCCACGCTCAGGTGCGGCAACACATGGAAGGCCTGAAACACGAAGCCGAGGTGCTGGCGCCGAAACAGCGCCTGCTCGGCTTCGGGCAGCGTGGTGATGGGCGTGCCGGCGATGTGCACCGAGCCACTCGCCACGGTGTCCAGCCCGGCGATGCAGTTGAGCAGTGTCGATTTGCCCACGCCCGACTCACCGAGGATGGCGACGAACTCGCCCGCCGCGACGTTCAAGTCGACGTTGCTGAAGATGGCCGACTCGCCGTAACGCTTGGCGAGCCCGCGCACGTCGAGCAGATCAGCCAAGCGTCAGCTCCGAGGCCAGGCGCACGCCGAGCGCAGTGGCCTGGGCCAGGGCATCGGGTGCGTCGCAAGCCACGATTTGCCGCTGCGGCATGCCGCGCAGCCAGGTGATCTGCCGCTTGGCGAGCTGGCGCGTGGCGGCCACGCCGCGCTCGGGCAGCTCGCTCTGGTCGCCTTCGACCAGCGCCTCCCAGGTCTGGCGGTAGCCCACGCAGCGCATCGACGGCAGGTCGGCATGCAGGTCGGCGCGCTCACCGAGGGCGCGCACCTCGTCGACCAGGCCGTCGACCAGCATCTGGTGAAAGCGCGTCTCGATGCGCTGGTGCAGCCAGGCGCGGTCGGCGGGCTCCAGCGAGATCAGCGGCGGCGGCGTGCGCACGACCTTCTCGCGGTGGAACGACGAGATCGGCTGCCCGCTGACGCGATAGACCTCGAGCGCGCGCTGGATGCGCTGCTGGTCAGCCGGCTTGAGGCGCGCCGCGGTGGTGGCATCGACGCGCTGCAGCTCGCGGTACAGCGCGTGCAGGCCTTCGCGCTCCATCTGTTCGGCCAGCGCGGCGCGCACCTTGCGGTCGGCCGCCGGCATCGCATCCAGCCCCTCGAACAAGGCCTTGAAGTACAGCATCGTGCCGCCCACCAGCAGCGGCAGGTGGCCGCGCGCGTTGATCTGGTCGATCAGCGCGTTGGCGTCGCCGACGAAGCGCGCCGCGGAGTACGCCTCGGCGGGGTCGATGATGTCGATCAGGTGGTGCGGCACACGTGCGCGCTCGGCGCGCGTGGGCTTGGCGGTGCCGATGTCCATGCCGCGGTACACCAGCGCCGAGTCGACGCTGATGATCTCGACCGGATGCTCGTCCTTCAACGACGCGGCGATCGCCAGCGCCGCCGCGGTCTTGCCGGCGGCGGTCGGCCCCGCCAGACACAGGCAAGCGAGTGCGGCGTGGCTCGGCGAGTGCGACGGGGATGTGGTTTCGGGGGGCTGCGTGGAAGGCATCGGCATGGCGGAAAGAGGTTGGATCGAGTGCCGGCTCAGGCCGGCTCGGCCGCGGTCGAGGGGTCATGAGACGCTGCAGCGGGCTCGCCATCGCGCTGCACCCGCGTCCAGGCGGCCCACGCGATCGCGATGCTGAACGCACCCACCCCCAGGGTCATCGGATAGACCGTGCCGTTGAGGCCGCGACCCAGCCAAAGACCGACACCGAACGCGGTCAGCATCATCAGGAAGCCGGCCAGCGACGCGGCGGTGCCGGCCTTCTCGGGGAACGGTCCGACCACGCCCGCCTGCCCGCACGACTGGTGAATGCCGTGGCCCATCGCGAACAGGTATTGCGGCAGCATGATGGCCCAGACGTTGTGCACGCCGGCCAGGCTCAGGCTCGCCATGCCCAGGCCGCCGGCCAGCGACAGCCACGCGCCGATCCGCACCGTGTCGCGCAGCCCGTGGCCGCGCAGGAGTCGGCGGCACAGCCAGGTGCCCGCCACATAGGCCACCGAGCTGGAAGCGATGATCGCGCCGTAGGCCATGCGTGAGACGCCCAGCACCTCGATGAACACGAACGACGAGCCCGCAAGCAGGCAGAACAGCCCACCGAACGACAGGCACAGCAGTGCCGCCCAGGCCCGGAAGCAGCGGTTGGCGAGCACCTCGCGCCAGTTGCGCCACAGCGGCGCGAGCCGGGTGGCATGCGGGTCGAGGCGCGGCACCGTCTCCTCGAAGCGCAGCGCGACGAACGCGAGCGTGGCTGCGCCGAACAGCGCCAGCACCAGCAGCGCGGCGTGCCAGTCCAGACGCTGCACCAGCACGCCGCCGATGAGCGGGCTCAGCATCGCGATCACGCCCAGGCCGCCGAGCGCCTTCGACATCACGTGCGCGCCTTCGTGCGGCGGATACAGATCGCGCACGATCGAGCGGCCGCCGGTCACGGCTGCAGCCATGGCAGCGCCCTGCAGCGCACGCCACGCCACCAGCGCCTCGATGCCTTGCGCGAGCGCGCCGAACCCACTCGCCAGTGTGTAAAGCGCCAGCCCACCGAGCAGCACCGGGCGGCGCCCGAAGCGATCCGACAGCGGCCCGAACGCGAGCTGCGCCACGCCGAAGCAGATGATCAGCACTGAGAGCGTGAGCTGGGCCGCGCCGATGCTTGCGCCGAGCTCGCGCTGCAAGGTCGGCAGTGCAGGCAGGTACAGGTCGGTGGTGACCGGTTGGATGCCCAGCAGCAGGATGAGTGTCACGACCACCACGGCCGGGGTCATCGCCGCTCGGGCGTTCGTGGGTGGCGGCATGGAAGGAGGGTAGCAGGGCGCGAGGGCGCGGGCCGGGTGCGAGTCCGCGCCGTCTTCGCCGCGCCGTGGCGCCGGTGGGTCGCGGTGACGGCTCGCGCCGGAACGAGGCACCTGCGAAGTTTTGCAGTGCAGGCGCGAGTTCGAGCCGCCTTCGCTGTGCCGTTGCACAGGCACTTCGTTTGTGGCGGCTCAGAGAAACGACTCGTCGGCGCGCAGGTAGCGCCACTGCCCGGTCGGCAGGTCACCCAGCATCACCTTGCCGATGCGCACGCGCTTCAGGCCCAGCACCTGCAAGCCGACGGCCTCGCACATGCGCCGGATCTGGCGCTTCTTGCCCTGGTGCAACACGAAGCGCAGCTGGTCGGCGTTGACCCATTCGACCTGGGCTTCTCGCAATGCCTCGCCGTCGAGCTCGAGGCCATGGCGCAGCAGCGCGAGCCCGGACTCGGGCAAGGTGGCGCCCTCGGCCATCGCGACCCGCACCAGGTACTCCTTGTCGATCTCGCTGTCCTCGCCGATGAGCTGCTTGGCGACGCGCCCGTCCTGCGTCAGCACGAGCAGGCCGACCGAGTCGATGTCGAGGCGCCCGGCCGGCACCAGGCTCTTCAGATGCTCGTGCAGGAAGTGCGTGCCCGAATGGTCTTCGGTCCACAGGTTGGATGGGGTCACGAGCACCAGCGCCGGCTTGTAGCCGTCCTCGGCCTGGCCGCTCACATAGCCGACCGGTTTGTTGACGAGCACCGTGACGCGCTTCGCCTGCTGGTATCGGGCCTTGGCGTCGACCGTGACGCGCTGCTCGGGCAGCACGCGTGAGCCGAGTTCGCTCACGACCTGATCGTCGACGCGCACCCAGCCCTTGGCGATCCATTCATCGGCCTCGCGGCGCGACGCCAGACCGAGCTCGCTCATGCGCTTGGACAGACGCAAGCTGCCGGGCGCGTGCTCGACCGGCACGTAGGGGTCGGCGGGCGACTCGTGGCGAGGTGCGGCCGGGTCGCGCCGAGAATCAGGCCGTTCGCTGCGTCCTGCGGGTGAGTCGCGCCGGGTCGGTTCGCGGCGGGTGGTGAAGGGCGCGTGGCCTGTTGCGGTCGGTTCGCGCCGCGCGCCAGCGCGCGGGCCGAACGCGGTGTTGGGCTGATGCGGGAGGTCGCCCCGGTCGGGCCGATCGACGCGCGAAGTGGCGGGTGGTTCGCGCCGCGCTGCGCGTGGCTCGAACCCGGCGGCGGGCGAGCGGCCATCGGCGCGCGGCGCATTGCGATCCGACGGGCGTGGCGCGTGGGGCGGCGCCTCGTGCCGTGCGGCGTCACGCGCAAAGCGCGGGTCGGTCGCGCCGGATGCACGCGACC
>JBDSBD010000126.1:0-2831 GCA_039921765.1 Burkholderiaceae bacterium | reverse complement strand
TGGAACTACCGCTCGCGCCGTCATGGCGGGCCGTAAGCAGCGCAGGAACAGCGCGCGCGGGCCGCGCGGCGTGGCCTGTTCGCCGACCCTTCCGCGCTGCCACCGCGCCAGTTCCGTCAACGCCACTGACCGTGCGACGACCGGAGCCGGCGTGGCAACCGATAAGCTCTGGCTTTCCCTTGCATGCGCGTCGCCCTCCTGTGAAGAACACCCCGAGCCAACCCTCCTTGCTGCCACTCGAACCGGATCGTCCGGCTGCACCCGCCGCCGTGGGCGCCGATGCGGGCATCACCGCCATCGGCGACATCACCGCACGGGACCGGACGATGGGCCGGGACGACGCCCAGGTGCACGACACACTGTGCGCGCTGCAGGCGCCTTCGGGAATGACGCGCGTGTCGGACATGATGGCGGCGGCCGGGCTGCGCACCGAGCGCGGCAGCGCCTTCAACCCGGTCGAGGTGCGGCGCGTCATCGATCGCCTGCTGGCCGCACGCCATGCCACGCGCGACCCGCAGGGGCGCGTGCGCGCCGCATCGCCGCATGGCGAAGTGCGCTTTCGCGAAATGATGCGCGAGCCCGGGCGCGCGAGCGCCTGGTTCGACGCCTGGCGCAAGCTCATCGATTTCGACCGCGCCTACTCGCTCGGCTATCAGGAAGAAGAGCAGCTCGCGGCGGCGCTGCGACTGGTGATCTACGGAGGCTCGATGCGCGACCTGAAGCGCCTGAGCGAGCTGGCCTACAGCTTCACCCACCTGTGGGCCGGCGCGTTGCGTCGGGCCGTTCTCCAACCCTTCGATGGCGAGCTGTTCGGCCGGCTCGATCCGGCGCTGCAGACCGAGTTGGCTGAGCCTTTGATGATGGTGCTGAGCGGTCTTGTCGAAACGCCGGTCAGGCCGCTCGAAGACTGGTTGCTCGCGCGCAGCGCCGGCACGCCGGCGGGCCGTGCGTCGGCCGCGGTTGCCCCGGGCCTGCGCTGCCGGCTCGCCGAGACCCTTCTGTTTCGCGGCGACATCGCCGGGGCGCGCGCCCTGTGCGCCCAGCTCAAGGGTGCTTCCGTCGACCTGGTGCAAGCTGCGTTGGTCATCCAGGAGGGCGACTGGGAGCGAGGTGCCGAGCAGTTCGAGGCGGCGTTGAAGCGGGCCGCCAGCGAGTTGGGCCGGCGCAAGAATCTGGCCTCACCATCGCTCGGCTGGCTGTACGTGATGGCGTTGCTGGCACAGCCCGAGCCGGCCGCGTGGACGCGCGCACGCAAGTTCACGGCCGCGGAATCGGGCAAGACGGCGAGCAAGGCGTCGGGTTCGCGCGCGGCCGACCCGTTCGGCTTCTGGGGCGTGTGGATCGACGCCATCGATCAGCGCCTGGGTGACGCGCCCAAGGCGGCCTCGCACTTCTTGCTGGAGCGCGATGCCGGCTCGGGCCTGGTGTCGCTGCAGTACCTGCACCACTTGCTGCTGGCGGCCTGGCTGCGCGTCGAAGTGGCCGCGCCGGCCGCGCTGCGTGCCCATGCGCAGGCCCTCTCAAGCGCCTACGAGCAAGCCGGGATGGCGTGGCCGGCACGTCTCGCGCGCCGGGCCGCCGCCGCGCTCCTGAACGAGCCCGCAGCCGTGGCCGATGCCGACGCAGCTTTCTTCATCGGCGTGGCACAAGACAGCTGGCGCGAGGCGCTTGCTTCCATCCTCGCGCTCGGCGGCGACGCCAGCCCGACGCCTGGGCGCGACAGCGCGCCGCAGGGCCGCCTCATCTGGGTCGTGGATGTCGGCCCGGACGGCCGCATCAAGAGCCTCGAGCCGTTGGAGCAGAAGGCCGGCGTGCGTGGTCTGGGCAAGCCCAAGGCGGTGTCGCTGGGCACGCTGATCAAGCGCCACGACCTGCCCACACCCGACGCCGCCGTGCTGCGCGCGGTCGAGCGCGAGGACTACGGCAACCGCCCCGTGCTCGACCTCGTGGCCGCAGCGCCGGCACTGGTGCGCCACCCCTTCGTGGCCTGGGCGCGCGACCCCACGCGGTTCATCGAGGTCAGCGAGGCCCTGCCGGCGCTCGAGATCATGACCCAGGGCGAGCACATCACGTTTCGCCTGCTCGATCCGGTGCGCACCGCCGAGCACAAGCGCGACGAGGCGCAGGATGAACTCCTGCCGCAGCGCTGGCGGGTGCAGCGCGCGCGCCTGCGCAACGTCATGCTGCTCGCCGACGGCACCGCGCACGCCCGGCTCGTGCGCCTCACTCCCGCCCAGCTGCGCGTGGCCGAGTTGGTGTCGCAGGGCTGGAAGGTGCCGGTCGCGGCACGCACCGAGCTGGACGCTGCGCTGCGCGTGCTGGCGGCGCACTTCCAGGTGGCAAGCGATGCGCAGGCCGGCCACGAGGTCGAGCCCAGCCGCATGTTGCGCGCCGAGCTGACGCCGCAAGGCAGCGGCTTGCGCCTGACTCTGCTCGCCGCGCCCTTCGGTGACTTCGGCCCGCGCCTGGCACCGGGCAGCGGGCGCGAGCGCGCGACCACGGTGCACCAGGGCGTCACGCTGTCGACTCGGCGCGATCTGGCGCGTGAGCGCGACGCGGTGCAAAGCCTGCTCGAGACCCTTGATTTTCTTGACGACGATGGGCACGACTGGCAGCTCGACGATCCCGAGCAGGCCCTGGCGGTGGTCGAAGGCCTGAGCCATCTGGGCGCGGACATCGTCACCGAATGGCCCAAGGGCAAACCGATGCGCGTGCGCGCAGTCGGCGACGCTGCCATCAAGCTGCAGGCCAGCTCGAAGGGCGACTGGCTCGAGCTGGAAGGCGAGCTCCAGCTTGACGGTGGCGACGTGCTGCGCCTGCGCCAGCTCCTC
>JBDSBD010000125.1:0-7748 GCA_039921765.1 Burkholderiaceae bacterium | reverse complement strand
CCTTGCCGCGGATCGTGATCTTGAACTCGTTGCTGCTCGCGAACGCCGGGCCATTCTTCAGCGCGAACTGGCCGACCGCCATGCCGGGCCAGTTGTGGGCGCCGAACACCGCTTCCATCGGAAACTGCTTGAAGATGCCGTCCTTGATCATCTCGCGCGCGCCGCCACCGCCTTCCTCGGCGGGCTGGAAGATCAGGTACACGGTGCCGTCGAAATTGCGGTTCTTGGCGAAGTGCTTGGCCGCGGCCAGCAGCATCGCGGTGTGGCCATCGTGACCGCAGGCGTGCATCTTGCCGGCGTGCGTGCTGGCGTGCGCGAAGGTGTTGTGCTCGGTCATCGGCAGCGCGTCGATGTCGGCGCGCAGGCCGATCGCGCGCGTGCTCGTGCCGTTCTTCAGGATGCCGACCACGCCGGTCGTGCCCAGGCCGCGGTGGATCGGAATGCCCCAGTCGGTGAGCTGCCGGGCGATCACGTCGGCGGTGCGGTTCTCGTTGAAGCACAGCTCCGGGTGGGCGTGGAGGTCGCGCCGCACCGCGGCGATGGACGCCGCATCGGCGAGGATGGATTCGATCAAACGCATGGTGGGGCTCCACGGCGCGGCGCGCGAAAGACTCGCGCGTTTCCGGCCAATCGTTTCAGGGTGAAGCCAGTTTACCCGCCGGGCCGCGGGCGCGCTCGCCGCGGCCCGGCGCGCCGCTGCAGGGGTGGAGTGGCGCGCACCGCGGGTGAAGTGGCGCTTCATCCGGGGCGCCGAGGTGCGGCAAGATGCCTTCGGGCCGCGCGCGCGGCGCGAGGTCGAGGGAGGTTCTCGATGCCGCAGGGAGTAAGGTAGCGGCCGTGTTCTTCGTGAGCGGCGTGGCGCAGCCAGCCTGACTTCGCGCGCCCGTTTTCACTTCTCTTCACTTCACTTCACTTCACTCGACGCCAACCATGAAGATTCGCGCTGCGGTACTCGAAACCAACGGTGCGCTGCCACCGTATGCCCAAAGCCTCCCGCTTCACGTGCGCGAGGTCGAACTCGCGCCGCCGGGCCTCGGCGAGGTCCTGATCCGCATCGGTGCGGCCGGCCTGTGCCACTCCGACCTGTCGGTGATCAACGGCAGCCGGCCGCGGCCGGTACCGATGGTGCTGGGCCATGAATCATCGGGCGAGGTGGTGGAGTGCGGGCCGGGCGTCACCGACCTGCGCCGGGGCGACCGGGTGGTGCTGGTGTTCGTGCCGAGTTGCGGCAGCTGCGTGCCGTGCATGGAGGGCCGCCCGGCCTTGTGCGAGCCGGGCGCGGCCAGCAATACCGCCGGCACGCTGCTGTCGGGCGAGCGACGCCTGAGCGCGGGCGGCAAGCCCGTCAATCATCACATCGGCGTGTCGTGTTTTGCCGAATACGCGGTGGTGTCGCGGCGCTCGTGCGTCAAGCTCGATGCTGATCTCACCCATGCCGAGGCGGCGTTGTTCGGCTGCGCCGTGCTCACCGGCGTGGGTGCGGTGGTCAACACCGCGCGCGTCCAGGCCGGCAGCACGGTCGCGGTGCTCGGGCTCGGCGGCGTGGGCCTGAACGCGCTGCTCGCGGCGGTGGCGTCCGGTGCGCGCGAGATCGTGGCGCTCGACCTGAACGAATCCAAGCTCGAGCTGGCACGCTCGCTGGGTGCGACGGCCGCCGTCAACGCCGGATCGGACCGCGCGGCGGAGGAGGTGCGCGAGCTCACAAAAGGCGGCGTCGACTACGCGTTCGAGATGGCGGGCTCGGTCAAGGCGATGGATCTGGCCTACCGCATCACGCGGCGCGGCGGCACCACGGTGGCGGCCGGCCTGCCGCCGCCCGACCACCGCTTCGCACTGCCGCAGGTGAGCCTGGTGGCCGAGGAGCGCGTGCTGCGCGGCAGCTACATCGGCTCGAGCGTGCCGGTGCGCGACATCCCGCGCTATGTGGACCTTTACAAGCGCGGCAAGCTGCCGGTCGATCGTCTGCTCGGGCAGCACCTGACGCTGGACCAGATCAACCTCGGCTTCGATCGCCTCGCGGCGGGCGAGTCCCTGCGGGACGTGGTGATCTTCGATTGACCGCCGGCCGCGCTGGCCGGGTGGCAGCACCCGACAATGCGCACTCGGCGCACTCGGCGCGGTCGGCGCGCGGCTGCTTCGACGCGGTGCGAGGCGCGGTTGTGAAGAAATCGGTTGCCAGCGCATGACGTGTCCGGCGATCCTTGGCCCATGCACCCGAACACCCGCGACACCCCATACCCGGAGATCCGCGACGCCGTGCGCGCGCTGTGTGCCGAATTTCCGGACGCCTACCACCGCGAGGTCGACGCCGCGCGCGCCTACCCCGCGGCCTTCGTCGACGCGCTCACGAAGGCCGGCTGGCTCGCCGCGCTGATCCCGCAGGAGTACGGCGGCTCGGGTCTGGGTCTGGCCGAGGCTTCGGTGATCATGGAGGAGATCAACGCCTCGGGCGGCAACGCCGGCGCCTGCCACGGCCAGATGTACAACATGGGCACGCTGCTGCGTCATGGCAGCCAGGCCCAGAAGGAGCACTACCTGCCGAAGATCGCAAGCGGCGCGTTGCGCCTGCAGGCGATGGGAGTGACGGAACCCTCCGCCGGCACCGACACCACCCGGATCAAGACCACCGCGGTGCGGCGCGGCGATCGCTACGTGGTGAACGGCCAGAAGGTCTGGATCTCGCGCGTGCAGCACTCCGACCTGATGATCCTGCTGGCGCGCACCACCGCGCTGGCCGACGTGAAGAAGAAGTCCGAGGGCCTGTCGATCTTTCTCGTCGACCTGCACCAGGCCATCGGCCACGGCCTCGAGGTGCGGCCGATCCCGAACATGGTCAACCACGAGACCAACGAGCTTTTCTTCGAGAACCTCGAGATCCCGGCCGAGAACCTGATCGGCGAGGAAGGCCAGGGCTTCAGGTACATCCTCGATGGCCTGAATGCCGAGCGCACCCTGATCGCGGCTGAGTGCATCGGCGATGGCCACTGGTTCATCGAGCGCGTCAGCAAGTACGCCAGCGAGCGCGTCGTGTTCGGCCGTCCGATCGGCCAGAACCAGGGCGTTCAGTTCCCGATCGCCGAGGCCTACATCGAGATCGAGGCCGCCAACCTGATGCGCTGGAAGGCGTGCGAGCTGTTCGATGCCCATCGGCCCTGCGGCGCCCAGGCCAACATGGCCAAGTACCTCGCCGCCAAGGCGAGCTGGGAGGCGGCCAACGCCTGCATCCAGTTTCACGGCGGCTTCGGCTTCGCCAATGAATACGACGTCGAACGCAAGTTTCGCGAGACACGGCTCTACCAGGTGGCGCCGATCTCGACCAACCTGATCCTGAGCTATGTGGCCGAGCATGTGCTGGGCCTGCCGAGGTCGTTCTGATGGGTGCGCTCGAGGGCATCACCGTGGTCGCGCTGGAACATGCCGTGGCGGCGCCGCTCTGCACCCGCCAGCTCGCCGACCAGGGCGCGCGAGTCATCAAGATCGAGCGCCCCGGGGTCGGCGACTTCGCGCGCGGCTACGACGCGCGCGTGCGCGGCCTGTCCTCGCACTTTGTCTGGACGAATCGCTCGAAGGAAAGCCTGACGCTCGATCTGAAGCACCCGCAGGCCCCTCGCATCCTCGCAGCGCTGCTCGAGCGTGCCGACGTGCTGGTGCAGAACCTGGCACCGGGCGCCGCGGCCCGGCTCGGGCTGGCGTTCGACGCGCTGCACGCGCGCTATCCGGGCCTGATCGTCTGCGACATCTCCGGCTACGGCAACGACGGCCCGTACCGCGACAAGAAGGCCTACGACCTGCTGATCCAGAGCGAGGCCGGCATGCTGTCGGTGACCGGCTCGGCCGACGCGCCCGCCAAGGCCGGTTGCTCGATCGCCGACATCGCCGCCGGCATGTACGCGTACTCGAACATTCTCGCCGCGCTGATCGAGCGCGGCCGCACCGGTGCCGGCAAGCACATCGACGTCTCGATGCTCGAGAGCATGGTCGAGTGGATGGGCTACCCGATGTACTACGCGTTCGAAGGCGCCGAAGCGCCCGCGCGCGCCGGCGCGGCGCACGCGACGATCTATCCGTACGGGCCGTTTCCGACCGGCGACGGCGCGAGCGTCATGCTCGGCGTGCAGAACGAGCGCGAGTGGCAGGCGTTTTGCGTGCAGGTGCTCGAACGCCCGAGCCTGGCGTGCGACGCCACGCTCGCGTCGAACACCTTGCGCAGCGCGCAACGCGAGTTCGTGCACCGGCACATCGTCGAGGCCTTCGCGGCGTTGACCGCGGCGCAGGTGGTCGCGCGGCTCGACGCGGCAGGCATCGCCAACGCGCACGTCAACACGCTCGCCGACGTCTGGGCCCATCCGCAACTGCGCTCGCGCTCGCGTTGGGTCGAGGTCGAGACCGCGTGCGGTCCGGTGCCGGCGACGCTGCCGCCCGGCCTGCGCGAGGCGCGCATGGACGCGGTGCCGACACTCGGCCAGCACACCGGGCCGGTGCTCGCCGAGCTCGGCTGGTCGGCCGCCGACATCGAAGGCCTGCGCCGGGTGGGCGCCATCTGACCGGGCCGCTCCGGTGACGCCCGCACGCCTGTGCAATAGTGCATCGATGAATCCGCTCCCGGCGCACTCGACCCCGGCGCGTCAATGCGCCGCTGCGCCGGCGGCTCGCGAAGCGTCGGTTTCCCGCGACCTCGTGGTGCAGGTGCCGGCCGCACCTGCGCCGTGAAGCGCGGCTTGCGCATGGCGATCAGGGTCAGCCTCGGCGCAGTGGGCGTGGCGCTGCTGGCGGCGGCCACCGTGTGCCTGACCTCGGGCTGCAGCACGCTAGGCTACTACGTGCAATCGGCGCGCGGTCACCTGGACCTGGTGCGCAGCGCCCGGCCGGTCGCCGACTGGCAGGCCGATGCGGCGACACCGGTCGCGCTCAAGGAGCGGCTGGCGCTGTCGCAGCGCATCCGCGACTTCGCGGTCACCGAGTTGCATGAGCCCGACAACGCGAGCTACCGGCGCTACGCCGACCTGCACCGCAGCGCCGCGGTGTGGAACGTGGTGGCCGCACCGGAGCTGTCGCTGGTCTTGCAGACCTGGTGCTTTCCGGTGGTCGGTTGCGTCGGCTACCGTGGCTACTACGACCGCCCTCGGGCCGATGCCTTCGCCGACGGCCTGCGCGCGCAGGGCCTGGAAGTCTCGGTCTATGGTGTGCCGGCGTATTCGACCCTGGGCTGGTTGCCCTTTGATTGGCTCGCCGATCCGCTGCTCAACACCTTCATCGACTACCCCGAGGGCGAGCTGGCGCGGCTGATCTTCCACGAGCTCGCGCACCAGGTCGCGTATGCGAAGGGCGACACGGTCTTCAACGAGTCGTTCGCGACCGCGGTCGAACGCATCGGCGGCCGACGCTGGCTGAGCGAGCACGCGGATGCCCAGGCGCGCGTGCAGTACGCGCGCTACGCGGCAAGGCGCGAGGATTTTCGTGCGCTGACGATGCAGTACCGCGCCGAGCTCGACGCGCTCTACCGCGGCAGCCTCGATGACGCCGCCAAGCGCGCGCGCAAGCAAGCCGTGTTGGCGCGCCTGCGCGCCGACTACGCGGTGCTGAAGGCCGAGCGCTGGGGCGGGTTTTCCGGTTATGACGGCTGGTTCGCGCGCGCCAACAATGCGTCGTTCGGCGTGCTCGGGGCCTACAACGAACTGGTGCCCAATTTCGAGCGCCTGTTCGAGCGCGAAGGGCGCGACTTCGATCGCTTCTATGCCGAGGTCAAGCGCCTCGCCGATCTGCCCGATGTCGAGCAGCGTCGCGCGGCGCTGCCCTGAGCCGCCGTAGCGAGGCACCTGCGAAGCCGTGCAGCGACGTCGGCTCGATTCAGGCCTATCCTGCGCCGTTGTCACACGCGCCTCGGTTCGGCCAGAACCCGCGTGTCGCGAGACGCCACGAGAACCTGCCAGGAGATCCGTCATGCCCGACATCTGCATCCGCCGCCCGCACCAGCTCGGCCTGGCCAAGGCGCGCAAGATCGCCTGGCAATGGGCCGAGGACGTCGAGAAGAAGTTCGCGATGGAATGCACCGTGATCGAGGGCGCCGGCGGCGACACCGTGGAGTTCACGCGGGCCGGGGTGAGCGGCACCTTGCAGGTCGCGGCCGACCACTTCAGTCTGGACGCCAGGCTCGGCTTCCTGCTCGGCGCATTCAGCAAGACGATCGAAAGCGAGATCGAGAAGAACCTCGACGCGCTGCTCGACAAGAGCGCGGCGCAGGCGGCCCGATCCAAGGCCAGGCCGGCTCCGGCCCAGCCGGTGGAGAAGCCGCCAAAGGCTGCGCGGAAGAAATAGGGCGCGGCGCGGGCGCGCGCCGACAAAAGCCTCGCGCGTGCCGGTGCTGCGCGCCGCTATTGCAGCGACTCGACCAGGTCGATGTACTCCTGCATCGCTGTCTCGCTGCCCTTGCCCTTGAGCGCGTTCCACGCGTCCCACTTCGCGCGTCCCACCATGTCGGAAAAACCCGGGCGCGTGTCGACCACGTCGCCGCTGCTGGCCTGCTTGTACAGCCCGTAGAGCTTGAGCAAGGTCATGTTGTCGGGCTTCTCGGCCAATTGCTTCGAGTCGGCAACGGCTTTTTCGAACTGCGCCTTGAGCTCAGCCATGGTGGGTTCTCCGGTCGGTGAGAATGGGAGTCGACGCTGCCGATCTTACCCAGCTTGCCGGCTTCCCGACGAGCCCGACACGCAAGGAGATACCCGATGCTAGAGCGCTCGCGGCGCATGTCGCGCGTGGACACCGCCTGGCTGCGGATGGACAACGAAGTGAACCTGATGATGATCGTCGGCGTCTGGCTGCTGCAACCCGGCGTCAGCATCGAAGCGCTGCGCGCCCGGGTCGTCGCCAAGCTGCTCAAGTACGAACGCTTTCGCCAGAAGGTGGTGTCAGATGCCATGGGCGCGAACTGGGCGCCCGACGATGACTTCGATCTGCACCACCACGTCGTGCCGCACCGGCTCGTGCGCGAGGCAGGCCAGAGCGAGCGCGCCGCGCTGCAGGCGCTGGCTGGCGAGCTGGCCAACACAAAGCTCGATCCGAGCCGGCCGCTGTGGCAGTTTCATCTCGTCGAGGACTACGACGGCGGCAGCGCGATGCTGGCGCGCGTGCACCACTGCATCGGCGACGGCATCGCGCTGATCTCGGTAATGCTGTCGATCACCGATGGCGGCGCCGACCCACCCAGGCGCAGGCGCCGCGACTCGGAAGAGGGCGAGGCCGACTGGCTCGCCGCCGCCGTGGTCAAGCCGATCGCTGGCCTGGCAACCAAGGCGATCGACCTGTATGGCGGCGGCCTGGTCAGGTCGCTGGGCGTGCTGTCGCATCCGCAGCAGGGGCTGCTGGGGTCGATCGACCTGGCCCGAATCGGTGCGAAGGTGATGGCCGACCTGGCCGCGATGGCGCTGATGCCCGACGACTCGATGACCCGGCTCAAGGGCAAGCCGATCGGCCGCAAGATCGTGGCCTGGAGCGAGCCGGTGCCGCTCGACCGGGTCAAGGCGATCGGCAAGGCGCTTGGCTGTTCGGTCAACGACGTGCTGCTGGCCAGCGTGGCCGGCGCCATCGGCGCCTACCTGCGCGACAAGGGCGACGACCCGACCGGGCAGGAGATCCGCGCCATGGTGCCGGTGAACCTGCGCCCGCTGGATCAGGCCTGGCAGTTGGGCAACTGCTTCGGCCTGGCGCCGCTGGTGCTGCCCATCGGCATCGACAACCCCATCCAGCGCGTG
>JBDSBD010000124.1:0-3521 GCA_039921765.1 Burkholderiaceae bacterium | reverse complement strand
AGGAACACAAACAACCCCGGCGGGCCCAGCACAGTGATCGCAGCGCCGCCGAAGACCGGTCCGGCCACGGCGCCCAGACCGTAGACAAGCAGCAGCGGTGAACTCGCCGGCGCGATCTGGTGCTTGGAGAGCATGTCGTGCGTCAGCGCCAGGCTCAGCGGATAGAGGCAGGCGGTCAGGGCATAGAACAACGCCACACCGCCATAGAGATGCAGCGCCGAGCGTTGGCCCAAGGTGGCAATGAACAGCGCCATGGCCACGGCAGCGCCCGCCACGCAGACGATCACCAGGCGGCGCGGAAGGTAGTCCGACAAATACCCCATCGGCCATTGAATCGCCATCGCCGCGAGGATCGAGAGGCCCATGAAGACGCCAACCTGCTCGACCGCCAGGCCCATTTCATGGCCGTAGACGGGGCCGACGGCCCCGAAGGCGCCCAGCATGACGCCGCTGACGGCGGCGCCGCCCAGCCCCAGCTCCGAGCGGCCCCACAGGACGCGGATGGTGAGCCTGTGGCCGGGCTTGATCTGCGGTGGCGTGGACCGCGTCAGCGAGATCGGCACGAGCGACAGGATGATGAGGATGGCGGCGACCACGAACAGCCTGTACGCGCCTGGGTCACAGAGCGCGACGACGAACTGCCCGCTCGAGGACGCCAGGAAGAAAAGCACCATATAAATGGCCAGCAGGGAGCCGCGCGACTGCGGCGTCGCGTGCGAGTTGATCCAGCTCTCCGTCACCAGCATCATTCCGGCGATGCAGAACCCGAGTGCGAACCGGAACAGCATCCATCCCGGCATCGAGACATGGAGCGGATGGGACAGCGCGGCCACCGCCCCGACCGCGGCGAACACCGCGAAGGCCCTGACGTGACCGACGCGCTTGACGATCCGTATGCCGAGCAGGCTGCCGAGCACGAAGCCGAGCGAGGTCAGCGCCAGCACGAGGCCGATGGAACCGGGTTCGTAACCTTCGATCTCCAGGCGCAGCGCAGCAATCGTTCCGAGGGACGAGTTCCCCATCACCAGCAGGACCAGGCTCGCAAAGGGCGCGACGCAGGCGAGGGCAGCGGGTGGGACCATGGTCAAACGTTTTCCCCGGAGCTGGCCGACGCGTCGCGCGTGATTGCCGGCAGGTATCGGTTCCGGCATCGGTGCACCGGGCTTCGACGTCGCGCGCGTCCGGCGCTTCGATCTCTGGCCCGGCCATTATCGCCAGCCATCGCGGGCCGGGCGCCACCGAATGAAGCGGCAATGGCAACAGCAACAGCCGAACCGGCGCCAGCGCCAGCTCAGCGCGGCGGCTTGCAGGCCTTGCCCTCGTACTCCCAGCGTTGCAGCTTGTACGCGCGACCATCCCAGCGTTCCACCGGGAAGCAAAAACCCGGGCCACCGACGCTGATGTCGGGCCAGCCTTGCGCTCCCTTCGTCTTCAGGAACTCCGCGATGCCGGTGCGCTGGGTCATCAGCTTCCAGCGACCGTCGGCCTGCTTCGTCACCAGCCAATAAGCCTGGCCGGGGTTGCCGTAGCAGAAGGTGCCGCCTTCGCCGAGCACCACCTCGGGAAGGCCGTCACCGTTGAGGTCGACCACCTGCTCGATGCGGCCGGGCGAGTAACTGGCGGTGCCCGGGTCCTCGCAGCCGCTGCGCCAGACGTTGCCGCGCTTCTTGAAGCCGGCCGCCCGGAAGGCTGCGGCCTCGTCGCCAGCCGGCAAGGTCGCCGTTGCGGCCGTTGCAGCCGTGACAGCGCGGCTGTCGGGCGGTGGGCCGGGCGTGGCCGGTGCTGCGGCGGGCGGCGGCGTGTTGCCACCCCGGCGCGACGTGGCCCTGGGCTGCATGGGCAGACCCGGCGGCGCGCCAGCCAGCGTTTCGCCGGCACAACCACCGGCCGGCGCATAGGCCCGGCCGACGAAGCTGAAGTTGCGCGCGCAGCCCGAGCCGCTGACGCGCATGTCCAGCCAGCCGGCCGTGCGGGAGGGCAGCGCCTGGATCGATCCGTTGCCGCTGACCAGCGCGCGCCAGCGACTGCCTTCCTTGACCAGCACCGCGAAGTAGCGCCCGGACGGCGCGTAGCAGCGCGCATCCGCGTCGACGAACAGCGCCTCGGGCCGCTTGTCCGCGTTCAGGTCGACGAACGTGACGTTCGGCCGGGCGGGCTGCCCACAACGATTGACCGGCCGGTCGTTTGCGATCACGAAACCCGCGGCCGTGTACAACTGCGCCGCCTCGGCCCGGCTCATGCCCGACTGCGCATGGCCCTCCAGGGGCAGGCAGGCGATGAAAGCGAACGACACCGCGGCGTCGCGCAGCGTCTGCCGACGCTGCATCTGCCTCTTCAACGAGGTTCGTGTCATGGCGCAGCCCCCTTGTCGGATCGGTCACAAGACCCTGGTGGCTCGCAGCGCGGCGTCGAGCCGGCGCCGAAGGCCATGCCCGCACAGCAGGCAGAGGGGCCATCGCGCGCAGCGTGCCACCGAAAGGAGCGACGCGCAATGCCTTCACGATGGGCAGGCTCTGAATGGGCGGATCGGCTTCGGCGAGGCCTTCAGGCGAGCCGTTGCGGGCGGTCGCGGGTTTCGGCTGAGTGGCGGCTGTGCAGCGGCAGCGACAGTTCGAGCCAGTGAGGAGCAGTCGCCCAGCCGGCTTGCGACGCCGACCGCCTTCTCGCCGCGTCGAACGGCTGCTTCCTGAATTCCGTCTCGGCAGGCGGACGCCGCGCGATGGCAACATTCGCGACCACGACAACGCCGCGCTCAGCTGCCGATCAGCTCGGCACCGAGGTGCCCGACCTTGACATAGATGAGCGCGCCTTCGGGCCCGGTGAAAGGAGTGTGCCGGCTCCAGCGAGGACTGCGAAGCCAAGTGCCTTCGGGGTAGGCGCCGAACTCGTCTCGGAACACACCGTCGATGACCAGAATCTCCTCGCCGCCGGGGTGCGTGTGAGCAGAGAACTGGGTATCGGGTGCCCAGCGCACAAGCGCGGTCGAGACGCCGTTGTGCTCGTGCAGCGGCATCACCGACAGGCCCGGCACCAAGCCTTGCCGCCACGGTTCGGCGCGGGTGTCGATGCGCACCGGCTGGAGATCATCCACCGCGAATTGGCGCAGTTTGACAAACAAGAGACAGCCCTCGCGCGAAAACGGCGCGTGCGCGCTGCCCGGTGGGTTGCGCAAGTAGGTGCCGGCCGAGTAGTCACCCATGTCGTCGCTGAATACGCCGTCGAGCACCAAAATCTCTTCGCCGCCGCCGTGTACGTGTCGCTCGAAACGCGAGCCAGGCGCGTAGCGCACGAAGCTGGTGGCGCGCGCAACCTCTCCACCCACCCGGTCTAGCATCCAGCGCTCGACGCCTGGCAACGGCGAGGGCAGCCAGCGGGCGTCAGCCGATCGCAGAAACGCGCGCTGCTCGAAATCGGCGTTGATTTGAATCGGCGCGGTCTGTTCAGCGGATTGCGACATGGTCGGACACAGGAGCGGATGAGCGTGATTGTCGCGGGATCGGCGCATTTCTGTCGGCCGGAGG
>JBDSBD010000123.1:0-5650 GCA_039921765.1 Burkholderiaceae bacterium | reverse complement strand
GGCGCGCGCCGGCCTGCCCATCATCGCCGCGCGGCGCGCGGGATTGCGGTCTCGCTCAACCGGCCAGGTCATGCATCCCGCACCCGACTCCACTCGAAGGCGACAAGTCGCGCAACGAGGCGCGCTCGCGTGCCACGCGCGCCATCACTATCATCAGACGCATGCCCACCACGCTCGAAGGCCAGCTCGTCGTCGCGATCTCGTCGCGCGCGCTGTTTGACTTCGAGGAGGAAAACCAGGTCTTCGAGGCCGGCGACGACCGAGCCTACATGCAGCTCCAGCTCAACCGGCTGGAGCACGCGGCCACACCGGGCGTGGCGTTCTCGCTGGTCAAGAAATTGCTCGCGTTCAACAACGCGCCGCAACCGCCGGCCTTGAGCGAAGAAGCTCGGCCGGCGGAGGTGGCACGTGCACCAGCGCAGCAGCGCGTGGAGGTCGTGATCCTGTCGCGCAACGACCCGGTGTCGGGGATGCGCGTGTTCCGTTCGGCCCAGCACTATGGGCTGGCGGTGCAGCGCGGCGTGTTCACGCGCGGTGAATCGCCGTGGCGCTATCTGCGCCCGCTCAACGCCAACCTGTTCCTGTCGGCCAACGAGGCCGATGTGCGCTCGGCGCTCGCCGCGGGGGTGCCCGCGGCGCGTGTGTACCCGCACTCGACGCGCGCCTCGAGCGCGCACCCGAGCGAAGTGCGCATTGCCTTCGATGGCGACGCAGTGCTGTTCTCCGACGAGGCCGAGCGGGTGTTCCAGCTCGGCGGGCTCGCCGCGTTCCAGAGCCACGAGCGCGATCACTCGGCCACGCCCCTGGCGGCGGGCCCGTTCAAGCCGCTGCTGCAAGCGCTGCAGCGCTTGCAGCAGCGGCCCGTACCCGGCATGCGCATCCGCACTGCACTCGTCACCGCACGCAGCGCACCGGCCCACGAGCGCGCGATCCGCACGCTGATGGACTGGAACATCGAGGTCGACGAAGCCATGTTCCTCGGTGGCCTGGCCAAGGGCGAGTTCCTGCGCGAGTTCGAACCCGACTTCTTCTTCGACGACCAGACTGGCCATGTCGATTCCGCCGCGGCGCATGTGCCGGCCGGGCACGTGGCCTCGGGCATCAGCAACGCCTGAGGGCGCGGCGGGCCTCAGTCGCCGCCCCGTCCGTGGCTGCGCAGTGCTTCGAGATCGAGCACCCGCACGCCACCGTACTCGATGCGGATCGCGCCGCGCTGCTGCAGGCAGGCCAGCGCTTCGTTGACTCTCTGGCGCGACAGACCCACCAGATAACCGAGCTCCTGCTGCGTGATGCGCAGCAGCGTGCCGACGCCGGGGTATAGGATCGGGTGGAACAGCGCCGCGAGGCTGCGCGCCACGCGCTCGTCCGGGTTGGTGAGGCGGTCGATCTCGCGCGCCGCAATGAACTGGCCGAGACGCTCGTTCAACTGCTGGGCGATGAAGTGGTTGAAGGGGATGCTGCGGTCGAGCAGCCAGTGGAAGGTCTCGACTCCAAGGCCCGCGACCACACTCTTGCGCAAGGCCTGGATGTTGTAGCGGTAGTCTTCGCGCTTGATCACCGTGCCCTCACCGAACCAGCCGCCCGGCGGCATGCCGGTGAAGGTCATCGGGATGCCCAGAGCAGTGTCGTTGCTCATCTTCAGCAAGCCGTCGATGACGCCGAACCAGTAGGTGGCCGGACGCCCGAAGCGGCACAGCAACTCGCCGGTGGCGACGTTCACGATCTTCAGGTCGGCGACCGCCACCTCGCGCTCGTTCGGCTCAAGCAGATGCAGCCACGGGATGTCGGCGCGCTCGGCCGCAGTCGGTGCGCGCGTACGCCGATACAGGGGCTGCACAGGCGCAATGGCAGGCTCGGCGGCGCGGGTCATCGAGGGAAACACCTGGGAGGATTGTCCCTAGGATTGTCGTCGGAACGACAACCAGGCGTCAAACTTGCTCCTAGAGTCACGGTTCGTTCCAAGTTGCCGGTATCTTGCCGCGCACGCTCACGGAGACTGATGCCGGTGGCCGATACCTTCCCGCGCTTGCTGCTCGAACACGCTGCCCGGCGACCGGACGCCACCGCGCTGCGCGAGAAGGAGTTCGGCATCTGGCAAGCGCTCAGCTGGAGCGCCCTCGCCGCCCTGACGCGCGACATCGCCGGCGGTCTGGCGCAGGCCGGGCTCAAGCGCGGCGAGCACATCGCCGTCATTGGCGAGAACCGGCCGCGGCTCTATGCGGCGATGCTGGCGGCGCAGTCGCTCGGCGCGGTGCCGGTACCGCTGTACCAGGACGCGGTCGCGGCCGAGTTCGAGTTCCCCATCACCAATGCCGAGATCGCCTTCGCGATCGTCGAGGACCAGGAGCAGGTCGACAAGCTGCTCGAGCTGCGCGAGCCGTGCCCGGGCCTGGCACGCATCTGGTTCGACGATCCACGCGGCCTGCGCAACTACGACGAGCCGGGCCTTGCCTCGCTCGATGCCCTGATCGAATCGGGCCGCGCCTTCAATGCCCAGAACCCGACCTGGTTCGAGGCCGAGGTGGCCGCCACCCAGCCGGACGACGTGGCGGCGATGTTTTCCACCTCGGGCACCACTGGCAACGCCAAGGGCGTGGTCCACACCCACCACACCTTGATCGACCGGGCCCGCGCCGGTGCGATGTTCGACAAGCTCGATGAGCACGATGAGGTGCTCGCTTATCTGCCACCGGCCTGGATCGGCCAGAACATCTTCTCGTACGCACAGTGGCTGGTATGCGGCTACGTCGTGAGTTGCCCCGAATCGGCGAGCACCGTCACGATCGACCTGAACGAGATCGGCCCCACCTATTACTTCGCACCACCGCGCATCTTCGAAGCGCTGCTGACCACGGTGATGATCCGCATGGAGGATGCGGGCTTCGTCAAGCGCAAGCTGTTTCATCATTTCATGGCGGTGGCGCGGCGCGTCGGCACGCGGCTGATGGACAGCCAGCCGGTCGGCCCGCTCGACCGGCTGCATTACGCGCTGGGCAACCTGCTGATCTGCGGCCCGTTGCGCAACACGCTCGGCTTCTCGCGCGTGCGCGTGGCCTACACCGCCGGCGAGGCGATCGGCCCCGACCTGTTCACGTTCTTCCGCTCGATCGGCATCAACTTGAAGCAGCTCTACGGCTCGACCGAGACCGCCGTGTTCGTGTGCCTGCAGCCCGACCACGAGGCGCGCGCCGACACCGTGGGCGTGCCGATCGAGGGCGTGGAGCTCCAGGTCACCGACAGTGGCGAGATCCTGATCCGCTCGCCCGGACTGCTCAAGGAGTACTACAAGAACCCGGCCGCCACGGCCGAGGTGCTGACCGCGGAGGGCTGGTACCGCACCGGCGACGCGGGATTTCTCGACGCCAGCGGGCACCTGAAGATCATCGACCGGGCCAAGGACGTGGGCCGACTGGTCGGCGGCGCGTTCGACGGCGCGATGTTCGCACCCAAGTACGTCGAGAACAAGCTCAAGTTCTTCCCGTTCATCAAGGAGGCTGTGGCCTTTGGCGACCAGCGCAGCTTGGTCTGCACCTTCATCAACATCGACTTCGAAGCGGTCGGCAACTGGGCCGAGCGACGCAACCTGCCGTATGCGGGCTACACCGATCTGGCGAAAAAGAGCGAGGTCTACGAGTTGATCCGCGAATCCGTCGAGAAGGTCAACGCCGACCTCGCCAGCGACACGATGCTGGCGGGCAGCCAGGTGAGCCGCTTCCTGATCCTGCACAAGGAACTCGATGCCGACGACGGCGAGCTGACGCGCACGCGCAAGGTGCGGCGCGGCTTCATCGCCGAGCGCTATCAGGTGCTGATCGACGCGCTCTACGCCGGCAAGACGAATCAGTTCATCGAAACCCAGGTGCGCTTCGAGGACGGCCGCACCGGCATGGTCTCGGCCGATCTGAAGATTGGCGACGCTGCCACGTTCCCTGCCGTGAAGAAGGCCGCCTGACCATGCTGGAGCGCAAGATCGGCGACGTGGTGCTCGAGGTGAAGGACATCTCGCTCGCCTTCGGAGGCGTGAAGGCGCTGACCGACATCAGCTTTGACGTGCGCGAGCACGAGATCCGCGCCATCATCGGTCCGAACGGTGCCGGCAAGAGTTCGCTGTTGAACTGCATCAACGGTGTGTATCAGCCGCAGCAGGGCTCGATCAGCCTGGGCGGCCAGACCTTTCGCCACATGAACTCGCGCCAGGTGGCCGAGATGGGTGTGGCGCGCACGTTCCAGAACCTGGCGCTGTTCAAAGGCATGAGCGTGCTCGACAACATCATGACCGGGCGCAACCTGAAGATGAACAGCAACCTCTTCCAGCAGGCACTGCGCAACCCGTTCGGCTGGGGCGCGGCCGACCGCGAGGAGATTGCGCAGCGCGAGTTCGTCGAGCGCATCATCGACTTCCTCGAGATCCAGCCCTTTCGCAAGACCCCGGTCGGGCGCATGCCCTACGGGCTGCAAAAGCGCGTCGACCTGGGCCGCGCGCTCGCAATGGAGCCGCGCCTGCTGTTGCTCGACGAGCCGATGGCCGGCATGAACGTCGAGGAAAAGCAGGACATGAGTCGCTTCATCCTCGACGTGAACGATGAGTTCGGCGTCACCATCGTGTTGATCGAGCACGACATGAGCGTCGTGATGGACATCAGCGACCGCGTCGTCGTTCTCGACTACGGCAAGAAGATCGGTGACGGCACGCCTGACGAGGTGCGCAACAACCCCGACGTGATCAGCGCCTACCTGGGCACGACACGCGAGGTGGCGGCATGATGCGAGCCGAGTGCCGGGCTGCTCCCGGGGCCACGAGGGGGCCCATTGCGTGGCCCTCGCCGGCCGGCATCTCCCGGGCGGGTCGAGCGTCGCACACAACGTTCGGGAGGCAGACATAGCATGGGCTTCTTCCTCGAAACCCTGCTCGGCGGCCTGATGGTGGGCATGCTGTATTCGCTGATCGCGCTCGGCTTCGTGCTGATCTTCAAGGCGAGCGGCGTGTTCAACTTTGCGCAAGGCGCGATGGTGCTGTTCGCGGCGCTGGCGATGGCACGCTTCGCCGACTGGATCCCGCAGCTGACGGGCCTGACCGACAAGACCCTTGTCAACGTGCTCGCGTTCACCGGCGCCACCGCCGTGATGGTCATCGTCGCGTGGCTGATCGAGAAGCTCGTGCTGCGCCATCTCGTCAACCAGGATGGGATCACGCTGCTGATGGCCACGATCGGCGTGGCGTTTGTCCTCGATGGCGTCGGCCAGACGATCTTCGGCAGCAATATCTACAACATCGACGTCGGCCTGCCGAAGGATCCGCTCTTCCTGTTCCAGGACACGTTCCAGGGCGGCGTGCTGGTGAACCAGGAAGATCTCGCGGCCGCATTGATCGCCGCGTTGCTGGTTGTGCTGCTGGCGCTGTTCTTCCAGAAGACCTCGACCGGGCGTGCGCTGCGCGCGGTCGCCGATGACCACCAGGCCGCTCAGTCGATCGGCATCCCGCTCTCGCGCATCTGGATCATCGTCTGGTCGGTGGCCGGCCTGGTGGCCCTGGTGGCCGGCGTGATCTGGGGCAGCAAGCTCGGCGTGCAGTTTTCGCTTTCGGTGGTCGCGCTCAAGGCGCTGCCGGTGGTGATCCTGGGCGGGCTCACATCGATTCCGGGCGCAATCA
>JBDSBD010000122.1:0-12032 GCA_039921765.1 Burkholderiaceae bacterium | reverse complement strand
GCAAGCGTTTCTACATTGCCGACATGCACGCCGACGGTGTGCACATCGTCGACGGGGCTTCGTTCAAACAGGTCGGCTTCATCACCACTGGCCTGGGCGCGCACGGGCTGTATCCGAGCCGCGACGGCAAAAGCCTGTACGTGGCCAACCGCGGCTCACACAGGATCCACGGTCCGCGCCTGAGCAATGGCGGCGTCACGGTCATCGACTTCGCTACCGAGAAGATCATTGCGCGCTGGCCCGTGCCTGGGGGTGGCAGTCCCGACATGGGCAACGTGAGCGCGGACGGTAAATGGCTCTGGCTGGCGGGGCGCTACGACGACAAGGTCTATCGCTTCGACACCACAAGCGGCGCGGTTGAACAGATCCAGGTGGGCGCCGAGCCGCACGGCCTCACGGTATGGCCGCAGCCGGGGCGCTATTCCCTCGGCCACACCGGCAACCTGCGTTGATCCGGCTCGTGCATTCGGCCACACCGCGATGAAACTGCTGCTCGACTCGTTCTGGCGCGCGGCGGCGTATTGCCTGCATCCACGCGTGATCGCGCTCTCGGTGCTGCCGCTGGTGCTGATGGCGGGGCTCGCGCTCGGACTGGGTTATTTTTTCTGGGAACCGGCCGTCGATGGCGTGCGCGCCGCGTTCGAGTCCTGGGGGTTGCTGGTCACGCTGGTGGCCTGGCTCGAAAGCATCGGCCTGACGAACCTGAAGGCGGTGCTCGCGCCGATGGTGGTTGTTTTCATCAGCACGCCGGTTGTCGTCGTGCTGGCATTGTTGATCGTGGCCACGCTGATGACGCCGTCGATGCTGAGCCTGGTCACCGAGCGGCGCTTCACGTTGCTCAAGAAGAAGCACGGCGGCTCATTCTTCGGTAGCTTGTTCGGCGCGCTTTGGGCCACCGTGGCGGCACTCGTGGCGCTGCTGGTCTCGATCCCACTGTGGTTCGTGCCCCCGCTGGTGCTGATCCTGCCTCCATTGATCTGGGGCTGGCTCACCTATCGCGTGATGAGCTACGACGTGTTGGCTGAACATGCGAGCCGTGACGAGCGGCGCGAACTCATCCGCCGCTACCGGGGCAGCTTGTTCGGGATGGGGGTGCTGACCGGCTACCTGGGCGCCGCACCGTCGCTGATCTGGGCCTCCGGTGCGCTGGCCATCGTGTTCGCTCCGGTTCTGGTACCCGTGGCCGTGTGGATCTACACGCTCGTGTTCGCGTTTTCCGCGCTCTGGTTCGCGCACTTTGCGCTCGCCGCGCTGCAGGCCTTGCGCACCGAGCGCGAACCGGTTGCCATCGTGCCCGCGGCGCCCGGGCCACGGCACGACATGCCGCTCGTTGAAGAGGTCAGGGTCCTGGCGCCGGCCCCACCCTCGGCCTTGCCGCCTCCCCACCCACCGTCCTGAGCGCGTGCCATGAACTTCGGCCTGATCATCATCGGTGACGAGATCCTCTCGGGCAAGCGTGCCGACAAGCACCTGCCCAAGGTGATCGATCTGCTCGGCGCGCGCGGCTTGAGCCTGGCCTGGGCACGCTATGTGGGTGACGATCCGGCGCGCATCAGTGCCGATCTGAAGCATGCATTCGACAGCGGAGACGCGGTCTTCTCATGCGGTGGTATCGGCGCCACCCCAGACGATCACACGCGCCAGGCCGCGGCGCGCGCACTCGGCGTGCCACTCGCATTGCACCCCCAGGCCCGCGAACTGATCCTGGAGCGCATGCGCGATACCGCCGCCGAGCAAGGCAAGCCTTTCGAGCCGGATCGGCACGACAACGTGCACCGACTCAACATGGGCGTGTTCCCGCAAGGCGCGCAGATCATCCCCAATCCCTACAACAAGATTGCCGGGTTCTCGGTGGGTCAGGTGTTCTTTGTCCCGGGCTTTCCGGTGATGGCCTGGCCGATGATTGAATGGGTGCTTGACCAGCGTTTCGCCCATGTGCACGGGCAGGGCACGCTGCACGAAAAATCGGTGATCGTGTTCGGCGCGATGGAAGCGACTTTGACGCCACTGATGCAGGACATCGAACTGCGCTTCCCTGGCGTCAAGGTCTTCAGCCTGCCCAGCGTTGACCATCCGCAATGGGGCCGGCACATCGAGCTCGGTGTGAAGGGCCAGGCCGACAAGCTCGACGCGGCCTATGGCGTTCTGCTGCGCGGTCTGCATTCGCACGGCGCCAAGTTAGGCCCCGAAATGGTGCGTTAAGTCGAATTTGGAACCATATTGGTGCGAACATATGCACCGACGTGATCATTCCGGGCGGCGGCCCGGATCTGCGCACGGGCCGATTTTCGGTTGATGGCGGCACCTGATGGCGAGACGCCTCGGGCACGCTTTCTGCTACATTCCCTTCGCGTTTTGGGGGGCGCCTGCATGCGGGCGAGCACCGAACATTTCTCAAACCCGCAGACCCTAGGAGTTCCAGATGGCCAGCAAGACCGTCGCCGACGTGATGAGCATGGTGAAGGAAAACGAAGTCAAATTCGTCGACTTCCGTTTCACCGACACCCGAGGCAAAGAGCAGCACGTAAGCGTTCCGGTGTCGCATTTCGACGAAGACAAGTTCGCGTCTGGCCATGCGTTCGACGGCTCGTCGATCGCCGGCTGGAAGGGCATCGAGGCTTCCGACATGCTCCTGATGCCCGATCCCGAAACCGCCAACATCGACCCGTTCTACGAAGAGCCGACCCTGATCCTGAGTTGCGATGTGATCGAGCCCGGCGACGGCAAGCCCTATGAGCGCGACCCGCGCTCCCTGGCCAAGCGCGCCGAGGCTTACATGAAGGCGTCGGGCCTGGGCGACACGGCGTTTTTCGGCCCCGAGCCCGAATTCTTCGTGTTTGACAGCGTGCGTTGGAACAACGACATGTCGGGCTGCTTCCTGAAGATCGAGTCCGAAGAGGCGGCGTGGAACACCGGCAAGGACTACGAGCATGGCAACTCGGGCTTTCGCCCGACCGTCAAGGGTGGCTATTTCCCTGTGCCGCCGGTCGACAGCGGCCAGGATCTGCGCTCAGAGATGTGCCTGATCCTCGAATCGCTGGGGATTCCGGTCGAGGTGCATCACCACGAGGTTGCCAACGCCGGTCAGATGGAGATCGGGACCCGCTTCAACACGCTGGTGCGACGTGCCGACTGGCTGCAACTGATGAAGTACGTGATTCACAACGTCGCGCACTCCTACGGCAAGACGGCGACCTTCATGCCCAAGCCGATCGTCGGCGACAACGGCTCGGGCATGCATGTGCACCAGTCGGTGTGGAAGGACGGCAAGAACCTCTTTGCCGGCGACGGTTATGCCGGCCTGTCGGAATTCGCGCTGTACTACATCGGCGGCATCATCAAGCACGCGCGTGAGCTGAATGCGATCACCAACCCGGGCACCAACAGCTACAAGCGTCTGGTGCCGGGCTTCGAGGCGCCGGTCAAGCTGGCCTACTCCGCGAAGAACCGCTCGGCATCGATCCGAATTCCGTATGTGGCGAATCCAAAAGGCCGGCGTATCGAGGCGCGCTTCCCCGATCAGCTGATGAACCCCTATCTCGGTTTCGCGGCGCTGCTGATGGCCGGCCTCGACGGCGTGGAGAACAAGATCCATCCTGGTGAAGCCGCGACCAAGGACCTGTATCACCTGCCGCCCGAGGAAGACGCGAAGATCCCCACCGTCTGCCACAGCCTGGACCAGGCGCTCGACTATCTCGACAACGATCGTGCGTTCCTGACCAAGGGCTGCGTCTTCACCGACACCTACCTGGACGCCTACATCGAGCTGAAGATGCAGGAAGTCACGCGCTTTCGCATGGCCACCCACCCGGTCGAGTTCGACATGTACTACACGCTGTAGATTCGGTCCGCGAGACCGCGGGTTCAAAGGGGACGGCGCGAGCCGTCCCTTTTTTCATGAATCGCGGGAATTCGCAGTCGTCCTGCGGGCTTGCGCGACAATGCGCACGATCGTGGCAAGGCCCGGTCGGCGCGGCGCCGGGGCTTCGCGTTGAATGGGTTTGGAGGGGATGGCATGAAGCGTGGCGTACTGGCGTGGTGTGGTGCAATGGTGGCAAGCTGGGCCTGCCTTGGCACAGCCGCTGCGCAAGGACCGGGAAGCACCGTGTACCGCTGCCCCGGAGATCCGGTCCTGTACACCGACACGCTGTCGGCCAAGGAAGCCAAGGACAAAGGTTGCCGCGCCCTCGAAGGCGCGACGATCACGGTGATTCAGGGCATCAAGCCGCGCCCCGCGAACGGCGCACCACCCGCCACCGCGTCGGGCCCGGCCAGCGCCCGCATTGACCCGGCCGATCAGCGCGCCCGCGACAGTGACGCGCGCCGCATTCTCGAAGACGAGCTCCGGCGCGAAGAAGAGCGCCTCGCGACCATGAAGGCCGAATACAACAACGGCCAGCCCGAGCGGCTGGGCAATGAGCGCAACTACCAGAAGTATCTCGATCGGGTCGCCGAACTGAAGGCCGGTATCGGGCGCAAGGAAGGCGATATCGCGGCGCTCAAACGCGAGCTCGCCAAGCGGCCGTAGCGGGCGAGCATTGAGCGGGCGTGCGCAGCGTGAACCGATCGTTGCCGTGATGCCACCGCAATCCGCAGCCACGTCTCCGGGCAGCGCGAGCGCGGCGTATGCCGCATTCGATCAACTCGCCACCATGGTGGCGGTGGTGAGCCCGCAAGGTGCGTGCGTGTTTGCGAACTCGGCTTTCGAAGAGGTGCTCGGCCTGTCGCGACGCAGCGTTCTGGGCGGCTCGGTGTATGACTGGTTCGTCGATGCCGCACCCCTGCACGAGACCGTTGCTGCGGTGACCCGCAACGAGTTTGCGACCGGCCGGCTCGAAGCGCGGTTGCGTCGACCCGGTCCGGCGCACAGCGAGGCACTGCCGGTTCACGTGATCGTGAACCAGATCGAGGCCACGCCGAACCTCATAGTCGAGCTCGTGGAGATCGAGCAACAGGCCCGCCAGGACCGTGAGGAGCGCGCGCTTGGGCAAACTCAACTTGCCAAGGAGCTGGTGCGCAACCTCGCGCACGAGATCAAGAATCCGCTCGGCGGCATTCGCGGTGCGGCGCAGTTGCTCGAGATGGAGCTCGGGTCGCCTGAGCTGCACGAGTACACCCAGGTCATCATCAAGGAAGCTGACCGACTCCAGGTGTTGGTCGACCGGCTGCTCGCGCCACACCGCAATCCGCACGTGGTGGGCAACGTCAACGTGCATGAGGTCTGCGAGCGCGTGCGCTCGCTGATCCTTGCGGAATTCCCGCGCGGCCTGGCGGTCGAGCGGGACTACGACATTTCGATTCCCGAGTTCCGCGGCGACCGTGAGCAACTGATCCAGGCGGTTCTGAACATCGCCCAGAATGCTGCTCAGGCACTGCAACCCAGGATGGCGCAGCGGGATGCGCGCATCGTGCTGCGTACCCGCGTACAACGCCAGATCACGTTGGGCAAGCAGCGCTTTCGCCTGGCATTGGACTTGCATGTGGAAGACAACGGACCGGGGGTGCCCGAGGCCTTGCGCGAACGCATCTTCCATCCGCTCGTTTCTGGCCGGGACGGCGGCTCGGGACTCGGGCTCACACTGGCGCAGACCTTCGTGCAACAGCACCAGGGCACGCTCGATTGCGAGAGTGAGCCGGGTCGAACGGTTTTCAGGATCATGATTCCGCTGCGCTAGCGAGCAACTCGTTTCCCTTCGATGAAACCCATCTGGATCGTTGACGACGACCAATCCATCCGGTTCGTGCTGGAGAAGGCACTCGCCCGCGAGCAGCTCGAGGTGCGCAGCTTCACCAACGCGCGCGACGTCCTCAAGGCGCTGGACGAAGACGGTGCCGAGGGTGGGCCGCAGGTACTGGTCTGCGACATCCGCATGCCCTGCGGCTCGGGGCTGGATCTGCTGAACCAGGTGCGCGAGCGCTTTCCCGCGCTGCCGGTCATCATCATGACCGCGTATTCCGACCTCGACAGCGCGGTCAACGCGTTCCAGGGCGGCGCGTTCTAGTACCTGCCCAAACCCTTCGACGTGCCCAAGGCGGTCGAGCTGATTCACCGTGCCGTCGAAGAGAGCGTGCGCGAGCAGGTGCGCGAAGACAAGGCGGTGCAGGTGCCCGAGATGCTAGGACAGGCCAGCGCCATGCAGGATGTGTTTCGCGCCATTGGCCGGCTGAGCCAGAGTACCGTCACGGTGCTGATCACGGGCGAGTCGGGGTCGGGCAAGGAGCTTGTTGCCAACGCGCTGCATCGCCACAGCCCGCGCGGCGAGCAGGGCGCGCGCGGCCCGTTCATCGCGATCAACACCGCCGCGATCCCGAAGGAGCTGCTCGAGAGCGAGCTGTTCGGTCACGAGCGTGGCGCGTTCACGGGCGCGCAGGCGACACGCCGTGGCCGGTTTGAGCAGGCCGACGGTGGCACCCTGTTCCTCGACGAGATCGGCGACATGCCGCTCGAGCTCCAGACCCGGCTGCTGCGGGTGCTCTCGGATGGCCAGTTTTACCGCGTTGGTGGCCATCAGCCGATGCGGGCCAACGTGCGCGTGATCGCGGCCACGCACCAGAATCTCGAGGAGCGGGTGCGCCAGGGTGCTTTCCGCGAAGACCTCTTTCACCGCCTCAACGTGATCCGGCTGCGCCTGCCGGCGCTGCGCGAACGGCGCGAGGACATCCCGGCGCTGGCGCGCTTCTTCCTGCAAAAGAGCGCCAGGGAGCTCGGTGTCAAACCCAAGCGCATTGCCAGCGCTGCGCTGGCCCGGCTGTCGGCGTTCGATTTTCCCGGCAACGTTCGCCAGCTCGAGAAAATCTGCCACTGGTTGACCGTGATGGCACCGGCGCAGACCATCGAAGCGAAGGACTTGCCGCCGGAGCTGCTCGTGGCGGCGCCCATCGACGCGGCCTCGAGGATGGCGGGAGTGGTCCTGGGCGTCGCGCCCGCCGTCGCCGGGGAGGCCGCGTTGACCGCCGTCCCGTCGGTGTCAGCAGACGCCGAGGACCGGGCGCAATCCCTCGTTGACGGGGGGGCAGCGAGCTGGCTCGCCAGTCTGGCTCAGGACGCGCGCGCGCGGATTGAGGCCGGCCAACCGGGGGTCTGGGACGAACTCACGCGCCAGTTCGAAGCGCAACTGATCCGCACGGCACTCGAGATCACGCGCGGACGTCGCATCGAAGCTGCCCAAAAGCTCGGCATCGGACGCAACACGATCACGCGCAAGATCCAGGACCTCGGGCTCGACGAATGAGCTCGGGCGGCTCGATTCGAGCGCTCTGCGCCGAAGGCGCGGGGGGGCGTCACTGCTTGGGCCGTGTCCGGGGCTTGACGGCTCTGCAATCAACCGACACCCACTTGCCGAACCTGTTCATGTGCATCTTCTGGGGCTTGCCGCCGACCTGGGTCGTCACGATCGGTCGGCGGTGAAGGCCTTGTGGTTCAGGAAGATCATTCACCTTCGCCACTGGGCGACTCCGACTGGATGATTTCGAACCTGGCCTTCATCGTGTTGCCGCTGCGCGGCACGATCGGCTGTGTGCAGCCGTTGCGAAACCTCGGCGCGGGGCCGTGCTCAGGCCGACACGGCCTGACGGCGGCGCTTCAGGGCTCTCATCAGCACGGGAATCGCCACCATCGCGAGTGTGAGAATCCACAGCCCAGTGGTGATGGGGCTGCTCCACAGGATGGAGAGGCTGCCGTTACTGATCGACAGTGCGCGGCGCAGGTTTTGCTCCATCAGGTCGCCCAGCACGAAGCCCAGGATCAGCGGCGCCATCGGGATGTCGCACTTGCGCAGCAGGTAGCCGAGCATGCCCAGAACGACCATCAGGGTCAGGTCGAACGTGGTGGCGTGCACCGCGTACACGCCCACCGTACTGACCGCGATGATGCCGGGCACGAGCATCCAGTTCGGTACCTTCAGGATGCGCGTGAACAGACCGACCATCGGGATGTTCATCATCAGCAGGAGCACGTTGCCGATGAACATCGACGCGATCAACCCCCACACCAGCGCCGGCTGCTGCGAGAACAACTGCGGCCCGGGCGTGATGTTGTACAGCGTCAGCGCGCCCATCATCACCGCCGTGGTGCCCGAACCAGGCACCCCTAGCGTGAGCATCGGCACGAACGAGCCTGCGGCCGCCGCGTTGTTGGCCGCTTCGGGCGCGGCCACGCCGCGAATGTCTCCCTGCCCAAAGGTGCCTGCGGTATCGGTGAGGCGCTTTTCCATCGAGTAGGTGATCGCGCTGGCGATCGTGGCGCCGGCGCCGGGAAGCACGCCGACGACGAAGCCGATCAGACTCGAGCGCACCGTGCCCCACCATGTGTAGGCCAACTCTTTGAGGTTGAAAAGCGTGCGTCCGGTGTGCGCGATCATGCCGCTGCTGCTGTAAAGGTGCTCGAGCATCAGCAGCATCTCGCTGACAGAAAAAAGGCCGATCACGACAACGATGAACTGGATGCCGTCGGACAGGTTAAACGAGTCAAAGGTGAAGCGGTACACGCCCGAATTGGCGTCGATGCCTACGGTGGACAACGCCAGGCCGATCAGCGCGGCGAGCAGTGCTTTCATCGGTTTGTCGCCCATCAGGCCGGTCAGGCAGGCAAAGGCGAAGCACATCAGCACGAAGTACTCCGCCGGACCGAAGGCCAGCGCCCAGCGCGCCAGCAATGGCGCGAAAAGCGCGATGCCGATGGTGGCGACGATGGAGCCGACGAACGAGCTCCACGCCGAGATCGACAGCGCCACGCCGGCCAGGCCCTTGCGTGCCATCGTGTAGCCGTCGATCGCGGTCATGATCGCGCCGGCATCGCCGGGCACGTTGAGCAGGATCGACGAGATGCGCCCACCGTACTCGCAGCCGATGTACACGGCGGCCAGCAGGATTAGCGCGGTCTCGGGAGGCAGCTTGAGCGCGAACGCGAGCGGCAGCAGAATGGCCACGCCGTTGATCGGCCCCAGTCCCGGCAGCATGCCCACCACCGTGCCGAGGAAGGCGCCGATCGCCGCGACCAGCAGATTGACGGGCTGCAGAGCCACTCCGAAGCCGTGCCCCAGGTTCACGAATGTGTCCATCAGCGCCCCAGGAAGAACGAGAGCAGCCCTGTGGGCAGCACCACGTCGAGCAACTTGTCGAACAGAAGATACAGTCCCAGTCCCAGGCCGACGCCACCGGCCAGCGATTGACGCCAGTTGCCGCCGAACGCCAGGCCCACTGGTATCGCCAACAGTGCGGTGCCGATGATGAAGCCCAGGGTCTGGAACAGCAGCGCATAGAGCAAGATCGCCGCCATGCAATAGAGCAGGGGCACCAAACGTCCGGTCACGACCGCGGCTGAGTGGGTGGACGGCTTGACCAGCAGCCACGCGCCGCAGACGCCGATCATCGTGGCCAGCAGCAAGGGGAATGCGCGAGGCCCCACCGGTTCGTAGGAGATCATGGCGGCATAGTCTTTCGCCGCCCAGGCCATTGCCAGGGCGGCTGCCATGCACACCGCACCGAGGACGCGGTCGCTGGTCATGCAGGGCCTACTTGCGTGTCAAGCCGAACTCGTCGACCATCTTGCGGTACTGGGCCACGTGCTTCTTGACGAAGGCATCGAGCTCCGGGCCGGTCATGTCGAACGGGAACAGCCCGCGCTGGGCGCGCATCTTGGCAAACTCCTGAGTCGCCATCATCTTGCTGAAGGTTTCGCTCCAGACCTTGAAGTCGGCATCGCTGACCTTGGGGCCCATGTAGAAGCCGCGGATGATCGGCCACTCGATGTCATAGCCCTGCTCCTTGGCGGTCGGCACATCGGCCAGGCGCCCGGGGAGACGGTGGTCGCTCAGCACCGCGAGGACGCGAAAGGGCGCGCCCGCTTCGAGCTTCTCGGCGGCCTCGGACGCATCCCCTGAGAACACCTGAACATGCCCGCCCTGCAACGCGGTGGCGGCTTCGCCGCCGCCCTCGAAGGCGACGTAGCGCATGCCCTTGAAGTCGATGCCTGCGGCCCTTGCGGTCATCGCGGCCTTCATCCAGTCTTGGCTGCCCACCGTGCCGCCGGCGCCGAACACCACCTTGGTCGGATCGGCCTTGACCGCGGCGATGACGTCCTTCAGCGACTTGAACGGCGAGCTGTCGGCGACGACGATGGCGCCGTAGTCGGCACCGATGGCCGCCAGCCATCTCACGTCGCTTTCGTTGTAGCGGCCGAACTTGCCTTGCGCCAGGTTCAGCAACGAGCCGCCGGAGAAGGCGACGATGGTGTTGTCCTCAGCCGGGCGCTGCGCGACGATGGCGTTGTAGGCCACCGCGCCGATGCCACCGGGCATGTAGCTGATGCGCATCGGGTCGGCGATGTACTTGCCGTCCATCAACGCGCCTTGCGCCAGTTTGCAGGTCAGGTCAAAACCGCCGCCGGGCTTGGCCGGGGCGATGCATTCGGTCTTGTCCAGTGGTGCGGCGGCGGCGAAGGCGGTGGCGCCGACCAGGGCAAGCGCGAGCAGTGGGCTTTTCAGTTTCACGGTGTCTCCTGCAGATGAATGGGGGTCCGCGAACGTGGCCGTCGCGGAAGAGGCCACTGTAGCTGTCACAGACTTTCATCGGCCTTTCAACCGAGCGCCCGAATCGTCGGGGAAAACCCGCGGTCGATCCTAGCGAATGACCTTCACCGCGGCGGTGACGAGCGACAGGCACAGCAGCACGCGCACCAGGTTCTCGGGCAGCCAGCGGGTGAGCAGGGCGCCGAGCCAAATGCCCGGCAGCGAGCCGATCAGCAGCGCCGCAAGCAGCGCCCAATCGACCAGCCCGAGCAGCGCGTAGCCGCTGCCGGCCACCAGGGTCAGCGGCACCGCGTGGGCGATGTCGGTGCCGACTACGCGGTGTGCCGGAAGGCGCGGGTGCAGCAGCATCACCAGCGCCGCACCGATGGCGCCGGCACCGATCGAACTCAGGCTCACCAGCACGCCCAAAGCGACGCCGCAGGCCACGGTCAGGGGCCCCCGGCGTGCTGGCGTGATCCAGCGTTCCAGGCGCAAGCCCAGCGCGTGCCAGGCCCTGCGGTTCAACACGATCAGCGCCGTCAGCAGCAGCGCGCCGCCAAGCCACAGCGTCAAAAGGCCGCCGCCCGATTTGGTCAGCCCGCTGAAGTGCATCCACGCCAGCGTGGCGACCGCCGCGGGCACGCTGCCGGCCAGCAGCCGCGCGGTGATGCGCCAATCGACCTGGCCGGCGTGGTGATGGGTGAGTGCGCCGGCGGTCTTGGTCAGCGCCGCGAAGCACAGGTCGGTGCCGATCGCCACCGCCGGGTGCAGCCTGAACACCGACAGCAGCAACGGCGTCATCAGCGAACCGCCGCCGACACCGGTGATGCCGATGACAACGCCGACGCCGAAGCCAATGAGGGGAGCGATGGGATCCAAGGGGAGCGCGATGCAAGAGCGGCCGAACGCGCCGTTGGCCGGACTCTATGCAGCGGCCGCGTTGGGGCCAACGACATCCTGCTTGTTTGGATATGCGTCAGCCGTCTATCGCGCCTGGCATGGCGGTTTTCGACAGCTCCGGCAAAAGCATCGTGGCCGCCAGCCCGCGCCCGCCGGGGCCGTCGGCCAGTGCCAATGAGCCGTGGTGCCGCTCGGCGATCGAGCGGACGATCGCCAAGCCGAGCCCGGTGCCCGGCTGGGTGGCGTTGCTGGCGCGAAAGAAGCGCTCGCCGGCGCGGTGCCGTTCGTCGTGGGGAATGCCCGGCCCGTCGTCGATGACGCTCAGGCCGGTCTGTTCGCCGACCCGCGCCACCCGCACCGTGACCTGGCCGCCGCGCGGCGTGAAGCGCAGCGCGTTGTGCAGCAGGTTCGACAGCGCCTCTTTCAGCAACGGGGCTTGTCCCAACACCCACTGCGGCACCGCTTCCTGTTCCAGCCCCAGATCGATGCCGCGCGCGCGGGCATCGGCCCACCATTCGCGCGTGCTGGTTTCGGCCAGCGCCGATAGATCGACCGCCTCGGCGGTGGTGTCGAAGTTCGGGGCAGTGTCGGCGCGTGCCAGCGCCAACATCTGGTTGGTCTGGC
>JBDSBD010000121.1:0-3430 GCA_039921765.1 Burkholderiaceae bacterium | reverse complement strand
ACGCCGGCGCCGGTGCTGGCCTCGCTGCGCTGGCCGGGACGTCCCGACCTGCCGGCCGGCAACACGGCGTGGAGCTACATGATCGAGCACCCGTTCGGCGCCTTCGCGCTGTTCGTCGGCGAGATCGGCGAACATGAGGGGCCGGCGCGTCCGTTCGAGGTGTGGGTCAACGGCGCCGAGCAGCCGCGCGGCCTGGGCGCGCTGGCCAAGACCTTGTCGATGGACCTGCGCGCCAAGGATCCGGCCTGGGTTGCGCTCAAGCTCGATGCGCTCGCCACGGTGCAGGAAGAGCGCTCGTTCGAGATGCCGTTCCCGCCGCATGGCGAGCGGCGCCAGTTCCCCGGCGTCGTGGCGGCCACCGCCGCGGTGCTGCGCTGGCGTTGCGACCAGCTCGGTCTGTGGTCGGCCAGCGGCGGTGCCACGCCGGTGCTCGACGCGATGTTCAGCCTGGGCGAGCCGCACACCGGGCCGTCGGGCACGCTCGCCTGGGCCGTGGACATCGAGAACCCGAGCACCGGCGAAGACTTCACGCTCACCCTGAAGGAAGTGGTGCTGGCCGCGGGCGACGGTGGTCCGGCACGCACCCGGCCGTGCGCGCTTGGCCTGTCGGGCAACTACCCGCGCGCGCTCGACGGCCTGGCACGCGTGCTCTCGCTCGACATGCGCGTGATCGATCCGGCCTGGATCGGCATGAAGCTGCGCAAGCTGCTCAGCTACGCCGAGCCGCTCGGCCACTTCATGGCCTTCGTGCCGGGGTTGCCTGCCACGCAGCAGCGCCAGCAGACCTGGCCTTCGACCGTGGCCTATCTGGCGCGGCTCGTGATCCACCGCTACGCGATGCTCGGCGTGCTCGACGAGGAAGGCTACCCGCTGCAGGAGATGGGGATCCTGAGCCCGCCCGATGGCAGCTCACCCGACCCGGCGCCAATGGCTGGCAGCCGCTGCCCGGAGTGCGGCAACTTCACACTGATCCAGAAGGACGGCTGCCGGTTCTGCACCGCGTGCGGGCATCTCGGGTCCTGCGGCTGAGCACGAGCGCAAGCCCCGGCGCTCCCGAAACCCGACTCCCAAGGGAATCCTGAGAGAGGCTCCTTTGTCGTGCGACGCCAACACGGGCGGTGACTGTCATTTCACCGCGCGCGAGGCTCATGGGCGCTCGGATCGCAGCCAAGCACCTCTTTTCCGCCCTGGCGCTTGTCGTGGCCTGCTGGCACCCTACGACACGACTTGCAAGCCCACGGCTCCACTGATGATGCAAGTCAGAAACAGCAGGCGGAGGATCGTCATGGATTCCTTGAAAAAGATGACACCCATCAGCACTGCGCCGATGGCGCCCAGCCCGGTCCAGATCGCATAGGCAGTTGCCAGCGCAATCTCGCGCATCGCCAGAGCGAGAAAACCAAATCCGAATGAGAAAACGACAATGACAACGAGCAGCCACCACCACGATTTCCGCTTCAGGTACATATTGATGCTGGCCACGCCGAGTATCTCGCCGAGGCTGGCAACAAGAAGATAAAGCCAGGCCACTTACAAGTCACCGTTCTTGGCTGTGACCGCATCTTCCGGTCGCTTCACAGTGGCCGTGGTGGTCAGCTGCACGCCGACAACACCGGCAATGATCAGTGAGATGAACAGGCCTTTCAGCAACGTAAAGGGTTGACCCAGCAACGTGAAATCGATGAGCGCAATGGCCGCAGCACCTGCTCCGGTAAATGTGGCATAGACGGAGCCGCACGGCAGCACCGCACAGGCCTTGATAATGAAATAGAAGCTGAACACAAGGGCGATGACAGTTCCGGCCCACATCCAGACATCGACCGAATACTTCAGCCCCAGGACCCAGAAGATCTCTACGAATGCGGCCCAGAAGACATATTTCCAACCCATGATGCCGCCCCTCCTATGCCGCGCTGTGTAAGCGGCGCTGCAAGTCGCGCAGATGCTCGGCCCGATCGGCCATGGCGTGCTCCGCCACCGCGGCGGGAACCACCTCCTGAATGGGCAAAGCTTGCACCGGGCCGGGTGCCAGTTCCGGCTCGGCGCGCCACGGCGTGATTTGCCCGGAGCAATTCACGTACACGATTCGTCGCCATACGACTCCAGCGTGCGCGGCGGCACACAGCGGACGTTGCTTGCCCGAGGCATAGACCGTTGCGACGGCCCCGAATGGCGGCAGCATATCGATTGCGCTCCAGTGCGCCATCGTAAGCTCACCCCCGAGGCAGGCCACGGAGATCTGGAAAATGCGCCCTCGGTGAGAGATGAGAGGCGGTGACGAGAAGGAGCCCGTTCATTGACAGTCAGATCGTGGCGATCCCGAAGGAAGGCGAATCCGGACTACCGGGAGCCGAGGTTTCCCGCGAGCACGGCCTCAGCGCGGCCATGTCCACCAGCGCAGCAGTCACCGGCGCCGCCGGCACCGACCGGCCAAGCGGTCGCGGCTGGCGGACCTACAGGTCGATTTCGATGTCCCGCACCGGCCGCGAACAGCAGATCAGCACATTGCCCGGCGCCGGCGGGTCCAGCGGATCGGGGCGATAGGCCACCGCGCCGTCGATGAGCATGCATTCGCAGGTGTGGCACACGCCGGTGCGGCAGGCCCATTTCGCCGGCACGTCGCACGCCTCGGCGAGCTCGAGCAGATTCGCGAACTGCGCACCGCAGACGACGCTCAGGCCGCTCCGGACAAAGGTGACCCGCGGACCGGCCGGCGCGGGCTGTTCCGGCGGGTGCACCGCGCTTGTCGCGCGCGTCGCGATGCCCGGCGTCAGCGAGCCTTGTGAGCCGAAGACCTCGGTGTGCAGGCGCTCGGCTGCGGCACCCCAGGTGATCAGCGCCGCGCTCAGTTGCTGCAGGAACGAAGCCGGCCCGCACAGATAGAAGTCGGCGTCCGGGGGTACGCCCAGACGCTCGAACAACGGCACCGACAGGCGCCCCGGCGCATCGTAGTCTTGCCCGAGCCGGTCCTCCGCGGCAGGCCGGCTGTAGGCGATGCACGACCGGCTGCGCGGCAGCGCCCCGAGCAGGTGGCGCGATTCCTGCGCAAACGCATGGCTGGTGCGGTTGCGCGCGCCGTGCAGCCACCAGACTTCACGGCTCGATGCGGTCGCTGCCAGCGCGTGCAGCATGGCCAGCAGCGGCGTTGCCCCGATGCCGGCGCTCAACAGCACCACCGGTCGCTCGCCCGGCAGCAGCGCGAAGTTGCCGCGCGGCGCGCTGCACTCGATGCGGTCACCCGGCATCACGTGATCGTGCACGAACGTGCTCGCCGCACCGCGGCTCTCGTGCTTGATGCTGACGCGGTATGCCGCGTCAGCCGGTGCGCCGGACAACGAATAGCTGCGCAGCAGCGGCGGCTGTGCTGGCTCGACGGGCAGCTTCAGCACGAGGAACTGCCCCGCCCGCGCTGCCGGCAACGCCGAGCCGT
>JBDSBD010000120.1:0-5462 GCA_039921765.1 Burkholderiaceae bacterium | reverse complement strand
ACGACCTGCGGCGGCCGCCTCGTCGGCACCCTCGACTCCGATGCCACGGTCTTCAGCTTCTACGCCAACAAGACGATCACCACCGGCGAGGGCGGCATGGTCGTCACGCGCAACGCCGAACTGGCCCGGCGCATCAAGACCATGCGCCTGCACGGCATGAGCCGCGACGCATTCGACCGCTTCACCGCCAAGGTGCCGAGCTGGTATTACGAGATCGTCGCGCCCGGCTTCAAGTACAACATGACCGACATCGCCGCGGCGCTCGGTATCCACCAGCTCAGGCGCCTGCGCGGCTTCCAGGCGCAGCGCGAGCGGTTGGCGGCGCAATACGACGCGGCGCTCGCCGACCTGCCGCTGATCGTGCCACCGCGCCCGGCGCGCGGCGACCAGCACGCCTGGCATCTCTACGTGATCCGGCTCGCCGACGGCGCGGCCATCGGCCGCGACCTGCTCATCGAGCGGCTCCATGCCGACGGCATCGGCTGCAGCGTGCACTACGTCCCGCTGCACCTGCAGCCGTACTGGCGCGACCGCTACGGACTGCGCCCCGAGGCCTTTCCGCACTCGCAACTCGCCTACGAGCGCATGGTCAGCCTGCCGCTCTACACGCGCATGCGGGATGCCGATGTGGCGCGCGTCGCCGACGCGGTGCGCAGCGCGCTGGGCTGAGCGCGGCGCGCGCCCGCCATGACATGATCAAGCGCCTGATGGACCTGCTGCTCGCTGCCCTGGGCCTGGTGGTGCTGGCGCCGCTGCTGCTGGGGGTCGCGGTGCTGATCAAGCGCGGCTCGCCCGGCCCGGTGTTCTTTCGCCAGCAGCGCGTCGGGCGCCACGGCCGGCTGTTTCGCATCCACAAGTTCCGCACGATGCGCGACAGCCCCGACGCGGGAGGCCCGCAGATCACGGTGGGAGACGACGCACGCATCACGGCCGCCGGGAGCTGGCTGCGCCGCACCAAGCTCGACGAGCTGCCGCAGCTCATCGACGTGCTGCGCGGCGACATGAGCCTGGTCGGCCCACGGCCAGAAGTGCCAAGCTATGTGGCGTTGTATCCCGAACCGTTGAAGACGGCGCTGCTGTCGGTCCGCCACGGCATCACCGATCCGGCGTCGCTCGAATTCGCCGACGAGAGCGCACGCCTGGCACGCGCCGCCGACCCCGAGCGCGAGTACCGCGAGGTGCTGATGCCGGCCAAGCTGCGCGTTGCCGCCGCCTATGTCGAACAGGCCACCGTGTGGACCGACCTGCGCGTGCTCGGGCGCACGCTGTGTCTGCTGGTGCGGCGCCGCCGATGACCTCCCCCAGCCTGTGGCACCGCCTCGATTTGCTGCTGGCGCATCTGCGCCTGCACCGCCAACCGCTCGCGCTGGCGATCGATGGCGTGGTGATCGGCCTGTGCTGGAACATCGCCTACTTGTTTCGGCTCGGCTTCGAGCGCTCCTGGCAGGAGCGGCCCGACTACGACCACTGGGTGATGCTGGGGGTGGTGGCCACCTATCTGCTGGTCTTCATGGTGGCGCGGGTGCCGCGCAGCATGTGGCGCTTCTCGGGCTTCGGCGAGCTCAAACGGCTGATCGTTGCCTGCACGATCGCCGGCCTGATGAGCGCCGTGGCGGTCCTGATGCTGCAGCTCACGGGGGTGCCGCGCACGGTGCTCGTGCTGCACCCGGTGGTCACGCTGATCGGGCTGTGCATGGTGCGCATGGTCTATCGCATGCTGTACGAGCACGCGCGCTCGCGCATCACCGGCAGCGACACGGAAGTGCGGCGCGCCGTCGTGCTCGGCGCCGGTGAGGCCGCGCGCATGCTGCTCGCGGGCCTGCACCAGGAGGGCTGGACCGTGCTTGGCCTGCTCGACGACGACCCAGCCAAGCGCGGCGCGCGCATCCTTGGCAGCCAGGTGCTGGGCACCCTGGCGGACGTCCAGCGCCTGGCCGTGATGCGCGAGGCCACGCACGTCATCACCGCGCTGCCGGGCGCCACCGCGGCGCAGCGCCGGCGCGCAATCGAGCTCGCCGCCGGCACCGGACTGCCGGTGCTGACGGTGCCGTCGTTCAGCGAACTGCGCAGCGGCGCGGCGCGGGTCGAGCGGGTGCGCGCGATCGAGCCCGAAGACCTGCTCGGGCGCGAGCCGGTGCAGCTCGACGAGGCCGGCATCGCCGGACTGGTGGGCGGCAAGACCGTGCTTGTGACCGGCGCCGGTGGCTCGATCGGCTCCGAGCTGTGCCGCCAGATCGCGCTCTATGGTCCGGCCAGGCTGGTGCTGTACGAGCTGAGTGAGTACGCGCTGTACCAGATCGAGCAGAGCCTCTCGGAGTTGTACCCACGCCTGCCGCTGCTGCGCCTGATGGGCGACGTGAAGAACCTCGAACACCTGCGCGCCACCTGCGTGACGTACCGCCCGCAGCTCGTCTTCCACGCCGCCGCATTCAAGCACGTGCCGCTGATGGAAGAGGAGAACGCCTGGGCCGCGCTGCACAACAACACGCTCGGCACCTGGCACGCGGCCCGCGCCGCGGCCGAGGCCGGTGCCGAGCGCTTCGTGCTGATCTCGACCGACAAGGCCGTGAACCCGACCAACGTGATGGGCGCGACCAAGCGCGCTGCCGAGATGGTGCTCTCGCACCTGGCCACGCTCGGCCACACGACGCGCTTCGCGGCGGTGCGCTTCGGCAACGTGCTCGGCTCGAGCGGCAGCGTGATCCCCAAGTTCAAGGAACAGATCGCGAAGGGCGGGCCGGTGACGGTGACGCATCCGGACATCACGCGCTACTTCATGACCATCCCCGAGGCCGCGCGCCTAGTGCTGCAGGCCGCGGCGCTGGCCGAGAGCGGGCAGGTGTACGTGCTCGACATGGGCGAGCCGGTCAGGATCGTCGAACTGGCGCGCGACCTGATCCGCCTGTCGGGCAACCGCGAAGGCGAGATCGGCATCGTCTTCAGCGGCCTGCGCCCGGGCGAAAAGCTGTATGAAGAATTGCTGGCGGACGCCGACCACACGCTGCCGAGCGTGCATGCGCGGCTGCGCATCGCCGTGCTGCAGACCACCGAGGCGCAGGACCTGATGGCGGAGCTGGCGTCAAGCCCGGGGGTCGGCACCGTCGGCCTGACCGACGAAGCCGCCAAGCAATGGCTGCATCGGCATGTGCCGGAGTATCGGCCAGGGTGATGCGGGGTTGTTTCCTTGCGAATTGATCGTGACGCGATCAATTTTCAAGGACAGTCGAACGAGATGTGCAGCTCGGCAATGACGCTCAAGACGGAGCGAGCCGTCGGCAGGGGTGTGCAGGTGGTGCTGCCGAGCTTGACTTTGGCAGACTTTTCTGCCGCCGATTGCTTCGTCAGTACACCGCATCGTGGCCGCCCACATCGAGCGGCACAATCTCGCGCTCGGTCACCAGCAGGTGCAGCGTGATGCGGTACGACAGGTTGACCGAAACCGAGTGCACACCTTGCAGCCGCCCGCTCAGCTTGTGCAGGCGCAGCGACGGATGCTGCGGGTTGAGCTGCAGCAGTGCCAGCGTCTTCTCATAGGCTGGAGCCATGTCCGGGTGGCGCTTCAGGAAGCGCGCGGCGATGCGGGTGTAGCGTTCGGTGAAGATGATCGAGTAGGGCATGGCAGGCGCGGGCGACGCTGAGCCAGCAGTTCAACGATCCTGTCTCCCGATCGTCTTGGGTAACGCGCTGGCCGGTGGCCGGCGAGACCTTTTCGTGGCGCCAGGCGCCGCTTTCGCCTTGATGTCCGCGGCGATCATCGCCTGTACTCGGGTCAAATGCTTGGCGGGCGACTCGACCACGAACCGCCCCGCGGCGATGTCGGCCCGGCTCTCGGCCAGCGCGGCCTCGAGCTCGCATTCGCGCAGGTGCTGGTAGTGCGCCAGCTCCATGACCACGTAGCGCTCCGCACCGCGCACCGAAACCACCGCCTCGGTGCGGCCGCCCGCGAGCGAGGCTTCGATGGCGGCGATGCCGCGGGTCTTCAGGTCGTTGGCGGTGATGTGGGTCATGGTGCGAGCCTCCGGTGTCTCAACAAGCGCATTGTAAATCGTACGGTTAACCGTGTGATTCCGTGCTGCTTGCCGACTTCCTTCGGTCCAAGCTCGACCTGGTGATGGAACACCGTTCGCGCAAAGTGCCAGCTGTCACCGGGCCTCGCCACCGCGTTTCACGCCCCGCCATGCTACGAGCTGAACAGCGCATCGAAGTAGGACGACCAGGATCGCTTGCAGTCGCTCGAAGCTACTGGATGCGCCGGAAAATCAGCCACTTGGGCGTCTTGAAGCGCACGATGCGGGCGTAGAGCCACACATACGACACCACGAACAGCAGCAGGAACCACGCCAGCACCGCGGTGCTGTCCCACCACAGCAGGCTCGGAATCACCGAGGCCAGACACAGCATCCACAGGTACGGCGAGTTCATCGAATTGCGCCGCGTCAGCCGCCTGCGTTCGTGATTCTCGGCCAGGGTCCAGCGGATCAGCCGGCGGTGAATCAGCGTGTGCAGGTGGATGCCGTCGGGTTTGGCCGTCGCCACACCCCGCACCACCTTGCGCCGGTACATCGTGAAGATGGTTTCGAAGATTGGGTAGGCGCACAGCAGCAGCGGAAAGATCGGCGAGACGCCCGCGTTGCGATGGATCAGCAGGATGCTGAGCTCGCCCAGCAAGAAGCCGAGCAGGTAGGCGCCACCGTCGCCCAGGAAGATCAGGCCGGCGGGGAAGTTCCACACGAAGAAACCCAGCACCGCACCGGCGGTGATCAGCGCCGCGGTGAAGATGAAGGCGTCGCCCACCTGGAACGCCACATAGCCCAGCGCCAGGATCATCATCAGCACGCACATCGATGCCAGGCCGTTGAAGCCATCGATGATGTTGACCGCGTTGGCCACCCCGGTGACCACGAAGACCGTGAGCAGCACCGAGACCGGCATCCAGCGGATGAGCGCATCGACGCCGGGGATGTCGGTGCGGGTGATCACCGCACCCAGCAGCCAGATGGCCAGCCCGGCCGAAATGGCGGCGGCGAACAGGCGCCGGCGCGGCGAGACCTTCTTGGTGAGGTCTTCGGTGATGCCGGCCGCAAACGCCGGCAGGCTGCACACGAGCAGCAACCAAAGGGGCTGGGCCACGAGGGGATCGACGATCTGCGCGATCACGACGCCCGCGACGAGGGCCACCATGACGCCCGCGCCACCGACGCGCGGGACCGGGCGGCCATGAAACTTCTGGGGCCCGGTCAGGTCGCTATCGGCCGACAAGTGCCCGTGCCGCATCGACGACCGCATGATGACCAGCGTGGCGAGCAGGGCGACCAGGAAGCAGCTGGCGAAGTAGGTCATTCAAGCGACGTGGTGGTGAATCGCGGGGTTGTCAGCGCGACGAGGGCGTTGGCTCGTCCGTGACACTGCTCGCTGCCAAACGAAGCGTATTGTCGCTTGCGCACTTCGTCAGGCTGACGCCG
>JBDSBD010000119.1:0-3301 GCA_039921765.1 Burkholderiaceae bacterium | reverse complement strand
CGAGATGCCGATTCCGTGGACCGACGCGTGGGGCAAGGTTCATCCGACGACGCAGGCGCGTCCGGTCGCATTCCACGCGATGCGCGGACTGGCCGCGCACTCGAACGGCTTCCAGACGATCCGTGCGCTGGCCGTGCTGATGAGCGTGCTCGGCACCATCGACGCACCGGGCGGATTCCGCCACAAGGCGCCGTACCCGCGCCACATCGTGCCGAACTATCGCGCGTTCAACTCGCACGACATGATCCACCCGAACACGCCGCTGAACGCGGCGCCGCTCGGCTTTCCGGCCAATCCGGACGAGCTCGCGATCAATCCGGACGGCTCGCCGATCCGCATCGACCATGCGTTCTCGTGGGAGCATCCGCTCTCGGCCCACGGGCTGATGCACAACGTGATCACGAATGCCACGCGCGGCGACCCGTACCGCATCGACACCTTGATGATCTTCATGGCCAACATGGCCTGGAACAGCTCGATGAACACGAGCGTGCAGCGCGAGATGCTCAATCGCAAGGACGAGCACGGCGAGTACCTGATCCCGTTCATCGTCGTCAGCGATGCATTCCAGAGCGAGACCGTCGCGTTCGCCGATCTGGTGCTGCCCGACACCACCTACCTCGAGCGCCACGACGTGATGGGCATGCTGGATCGGCCGATCTCCGAGTTCGACGGCCCGGTCGACTCGGTGCGCGTGCCGGTGCTGCCGGTCACGGGCGAGTGCAGGCCCTTCCAGGAGGTGCTGATCGAGCTCGCCTCGCGCCTGAAGTTCCCGGCCTTCACCACCGCGGAGGGCGGGCGCAAGTTCAAGGACTACCCCGACTTCATCGTCAACTTCCAGCCCCAGCCCGGTGTCGGGTTCCTGATGGGCTGGCGCGGCAAGGACGGCGACCAGCACCTGCGCGGCGAACCCAACCCGAAGCAGTGGGAGATGTACGCGAAGAACAACTGCTTCTTCCAGTACCACATGCCCGAGAACATGCAGTACATGCGCAACTGGAACCGACCCTACCTCGACTTTGCGAAGGACAAGGGCTGGCGCCAGAAGAACGACGTGGTGCAGCTCGCGCTGTACTCCGACACCCTGCAGAGCTTTCGCCTCGCCGCCCAGGGCAAGACCCCGGGCCGCCAGCCGCCCGACGAGCTGCGCGAGCGCATTGCCACCTACTTCGACCCGCTGCCGTTCTGGTACGCGCCGCTCGAAGAGGACGAAACCGACCTCGAGGCCTACCCCCTCAACGCGATCACGCAGCGGCCGATGGCGCAGTACCACTCGTGGGATTCGCAGAACGCCTGGCTGCGCCAGATCCACAGCCACAACTACCTGCAGGTGAACCCGTTGACCGCGCAGGCGGCCGGCATCGAGGACGGCGGTTGGTGCTGGGTCGAGAGCACCTGGGGCAAGGTGCGCTGCATGATCCGCTACAGCGAGGCGGTCGAACCCGGCACCGTGTGGACCTGGAACGCGATCGGCAAGGCCGACGGCGCGTGGCAGCTCGCGCCCGGTGCCGACGAGGCGCGCAAGGGCTTCTTGCTGAACCACCTGATCTCGGAAGAGCTGCCGTTCCCGATCGGCAAGGGCGGCCTGAACGGCGGCAAGACCATCAGCAACTCCGATCCGGTGACCGGCCAGGCCGGCTGGTACGACGTGCGCGTGCGCATTCGTCCCGCCGAACCCGAAGAGCCGCAAGAAGCCTTTCCGCAGTTCGACAGCATGCCGGCGGTGCCGGGCCTGCGCGGCAAGGCGGCCAGTGTGTTGACCTACTTTGCGGGGCGCCGGAAATGATTCAGTGGCTGAAAGACCTGATCTCGAACCCTGAGCCGGTACTCGCCGGTGGCGCGGCCACGCGAACGCATTCGACGAGCGGGAGCAGGGATGCGGGCCGCGGCGGTGACTGGGGCGGCACGGTGGCGACGACGATGAAGGCGGAGGTGTCTTCGCCGCGGCCGGCTGCTGCGGCCAGCGGGGGCGATGCGAGGGTGCGCGCACTGCCCGGCGAGACGCTTGCCAGGCAGCTCGCGCTGGTGATCGATCTGAACGTCTGCGTCGGCTGCCACGCCTGCGTGACCTCCTGCAAGGAATGGAACACCTCCGGCTCGGCCGGTCCGCTGGCCGACGAGCGTGCCTATGGATCTGATCCGACCGGCACCTTCTTCAATCGGGTGCAGACCTACGAGGCCGGCGTCTTCCCCGGCACCGAGACGATCCACTTTCCGAAGAGCTGTCTGCACTGCGAGGACCCGCCTTGCGTGCCGGTGTGTCCGACGGGCGCGAGCTACAAGCGCAAGGAGGACGGCATCGTGCTGGTCGACTACGACAAGTGCATCGGCTGCAAATACTGCGCCTGGGCTTGCCCGTACGGTGCGCGCGAGGTCGACGAGGAGCGCCAGGTGATGACCAAGTGCACCTTGTGCGTGGACCGCATCTACGACGAATTGCTGCCGCCAGCCGACCGCAAGCCGGCCTGCGTGAAGGCCTGCCCGACCGGTGCGCGCCTGTTCGGCGATGTGAAGGACCCGAACTCCGAGGTCTCGATTGCGATCCGCGAGCGTGGCGGCTACTCGCTGATGCCCGAATGGGGCACACATCCGGCGAACCAGTACCTGCCGCGGCGTAAGACCGAGGCGGTCGGCGAGCCGGCCCGGGAGTCGACATGAGCGCGGTGCCGACCGGCTTCAAGCCGAACTGCCGTACCCGTGATCGACACGCGCCCAACGCCGTCATCATGAGCTCGACGTTGAGCCACTCCCAACCGCGCCAGTGCACGCAGGCCGGGCTGCGCGACTCGGTGCTCGGGAGGCAGTCATGAATCCGGCGTTCTCGGTGGTGTTCTTCACGACGATCGCCGGCGCGGCGCAGGGCCTGATCGTCACGCTCGCGCTCGCGATGCTGGCCGGCATGACGCTTTCGAGCGGTTTTGTCAGCGCATCGCTGATCGTTGCCGAGGTGATGCTGGTGATCGGCCTGGGCGCGTCGTTCGGCCACCTCGGTCGGCCCGAGCGTGCCTGGCGTGCAGCCATGATGTGGCGCACGTCGTGGCTGTCGCGCGAGGTGATCGTGTTGCCGGCATTCATCGGTGTGGTGGCGCTGTGGTGGCTGGCGCTGCGCCTGGGCTGGCCCGCACCGCTGCAATTGGGGTTGCCGATCGCGACGCTGCTGCTCGCCGCGCTGCTCTGGTACTGCACCGCGATGATCTACGCCTGCCTGCGCTTCATCCAGGAGTGGGCGCAGCCGCTGACGCTGGTGAACTTCACGCTGATCGGGCTGTCGTCCGGCCTCGTGCTGACGAGCGCGCTCGCG